>JAFSUV010000044.1 GCA_017450425.1 Kiritimatiellia bacterium | reverse complement strand
GACTGGTAGGGGCGTTTCCACGAAACGCCCGAAAGTCGGGGAGAATCGACGAGAATCGTCGAGAGTCGAGGGGCTTGTCCGTGCACGAGTTCTCAAATTTTGGGGAACAAGCCGGCTGCGGCATCTTTTCGCCACCGGGCCAGAAGTTTGATATCATGGCGCGCATGAACACGACACTTCTTTCTCCCGCCATGGCGGTCGCGGTTTCCGGCGGCTCGGCAATCCGCAAAATGTTCGAGCAGGGCATCGAACTCAAGAAAAAATACGGCGAAAACAACGTTTTCGACTTTTCGCTCGGCAATCCGGATCTGGCGCCGCCCGCCGCAGTGAAGGCGGCGCTGCTCAAGATCGCCAACGATGCTGACAAGCCTTTCGCCGTGGGCTACATGCCCAACGCCGGTTATCCTGCGACGCGCGAAGCGCTGGCGGCGCTTGTCTCGAAAGAGCAGCAGGTGCAGACCCCGGCGGCGAATATCATCGCGACGGTCGGCGCCGCCGGCGGTCTCAACGTGCTGTTCCACGCCATACTCTCGGCGGGGGACGAAGTTGTGGTGCCGTCGCCGTATTTCGTGGAGTACGGGTTCTATGTCGGGAACCACGGCGGCGTATTGAAGCCGGTGCCCACGAACAGGCGGGATTTTTCGCTCGATTTGGAGGCCATCGACGGGGCGATCGGGCCGAAGACGCGCGCCGTACTGGTCAACACCCCCAACAATCCGACCGGGCAAATCTACCCGGCGGAGGATCTGGCGGCGCTGGGCAGGACTCTGGAGCGGCGCTCCGCCGAATTCGGCCGCACGATCTACCTCGTCTCGGACGAGCCGTACCGGCAGCTCAACTACACGGGCGAACCGATACCGCCGATTTTCCCGGCCTACGCGCACTCGGTGGTGGTCGGCTCGTTTTCCAAGACTCTCAGTCTCGCCGGCGAGCGCATCGGATACCTCGCGGCAAACCCGGCGATCGACGGTGTGGAAACTTTGATGGGCGGCCTGATCCTCTCGAACCGCACCCTTGGATTCGTGAATGCTCCGGCAATCGGACAGAAGATATTGCAGAGCGCCGCCGAAGAGGGTATCGACGTGGAAGTGTACCGCCGCCGGCGCGACGCTCTCGCCGCCGCTTTCACGAATGCCGGCCTTGAATTCTTCCTGCCGAAAGGCGCCTTTTACTTCTTCGTGCCGTCGCCGGTGGCGGACGAGACGAAATTCGTCGAGGCGCTCCTCGACGAGAGGATACTCGCCGTGGGCGGTTCGGGGTTCGGCCTTCCGGGATTTCTGCGCTTTGCGTTTTGCGTGGAGGATCGCGTCATAGCCGGTGCCACCGAAGGCATTGCGCGTGCCGTCGCTGCGGTGCGCCGCACCGAAGCCAAGGCGTAGGCCGACGCCGCCGTGTGGCCGCGCACCGCATGGTCGCCGCCGCACGAAACCATGCGCGGCGCGCCGTTCGCCGCGCATGACCGGTCTGCGCACTGGCATCTGCCGGCGAAAGCGCAGGCGTCTCCGGGCCATTTGTCCGGAGTCGGCACCCGCCCCGGAATGGTGGCGAGGTCGCCCACGTCGGTGCCGGAAAGTCGCGGCACCGCCGCGACGAGCGCGCGCACGTAGGGATGCCGAGGCCGGGAAAGCACGTCCCGGACGGTGCCGCACTCCACGATCTGGCCGGCGTACATGACGGACGCGGTCTGAGCATACTCTGAAACGAGCGCGAGATTGTGCGTAATGAGG
>JAFSUV010000043.1 GCA_017450425.1 Kiritimatiellia bacterium | reverse complement strand
GGGCGCAAGCTTGAGCGCTTCGGGCGGGTGGTCCTCGCCCGTCCGTGCGCGCAAGCCGTGTGGAAGCCGAGCCTTCCGCCGGGCGGTTGGCAGCGCGCGGACGCATCGTTCGACCGCGAGGACGGCAACCGCTGGACCGGGCGCGGGCGGCTGCCCGACCACTGGACGATATGCGTCGATGGCATGCGCTTCCACCTTTCGACGACGGACTTCGGCCACCTCGGCATTTTCCCCGAGCAGCGCGCCCAGTGGCGCTGGCTGCGCGAAACCTGCGCCGCGGCGTCGAAAAGGGCCGCAGCGGCCGGCGGCGCGGCGCCGACGGTGCTCAACCTCTTTGCGTATTCCGGGGGCTCGACCCTCGCCTGCGCCATGGGCGGGGCGGCCGTGACGCACCTCGACGCTTCGCGCGGCATGGTGGATTGGGCCTCCGAGAACGCGAAGCTGAACGGCATCGGGAGCGTGAGGTGGATTGTTGACGACGCCCACAAGTTCCTCAAACGGGAGATACGGCGCGGGCGCAAATACGACGGCATCGTGCTCGATCCGCCGTCGTTCGGGCGCGGCTCCGGCGGCGAAACCTACATCATCGAGCGCGATCTCATGGAGACGCTCGCGCTATGCCGCGAAGCGATGTCCCAACGCCCGCTTTTCGTTCTGCTTTCGGCGCACACTCCGGGCTGCACGGCGCAGGTGCTGGCCAACGCGCTGGCGCAGGCTTTCGGCTGCAACCCCGCGGAGGTCGAATCAGGGGAGATGCTCCTTGCGGGCGCGCCAGGCGTGTTCAACCTCCCGAGCGGCAGTTTTGCAAGATGGAAAAGGGAATCGACATGACGACAAGGGCCGAAACGGCGGCGAAAATCGACCACACCGTGCTTTCGCCGCAGAGCAGACGCGAAGATTTCGAGGCGGCGTGCCGCTTTGCGGCCGAAAACGGCTGCGCCAGCGTTTGCGTGTGTCCGTTCTTCGTGGCCGAAGCGGCCAGGCTCCTCGCGGGAACCGGGGTCGAAACCTGCACCGTGATCGGCTTCCCGCACGGTACGCACGCCACGGCCGCCAAGGTCGCCGAAGCGCGCATCGCAATGGCGGACGGCGCGACGGAGCTCGACATGGTGGTCAACGTTTCAAAGGTCAAAGACCGCGATTGGGACTACGTGCGGCGCGACATCGGCGCCGTATGCGAAGCGGTCCATGGGGAAGGCAGACGCCTCAAGGTGATATTCGAGTGCTCCGCCCTCGACGACGAGGAAAAAATCGGGCTTTGCCGCATCTGCACCGAACTCAAGGTCGATTTCGTCAAGACCTCGACGGGCTACGGCGCGGGCGGCGCGACAGTCGGCGATGTCGCGCTGATGAAGGCGAACGTCGGGCCGGACGTGAAAATCAAGGCCGCCGGCGGGATACACTCGCTCTCGCAACTCCTTGCGCTCGAAAAAGCCGGAGCGAGCCGCTTCGGGTGCTCGCGCACGGCGGCGGTGCTCGAAGGGCTGAAGTGATGAAAAGGCCGTCCTCCGCCGCAACGGTTTTCCGGGTCGCCGCCGCAGCGGCGGCGGCGCTTGCCCTCGCGGGGTGCGCGGAGCGCCGCGAAAACGCGGAGCAAGACTGGGTGCGCCTGCCGGACGACGCCGGGGTGCGCATGCTTTCGTACGTGGAGGAGTTCGTCAGGAACTCCCCGCGCGACGCCGGCACGATAGGCGGCGCCCGCGCGTCGCGCGCGATCGCCCAGGAGCTTCTGCGCATGGGGGTGCGCCCGGAAGTGGACTGCTGGACCGAGAGCACCGCGTAGGGGCGTAAAACGTTTTGCAACGTTTCGGCCGAGTTTCCCGGATCTTCCGACCGGACGATCCTCGTGATATCCCACTACGATACGAAGGCCGGGATACCGGGGTTCGTCGGCGCGAACGACGGCGGCTCCTCGACCGGCGTCCTGCTCGGGTTGGCGGAGCATTTTGCCGAAACGAAGCCGAAACTGCGCGACACGGTCCGCTTCGCCTTTCTCGACGGGGAGGAGGCGGTGGGGGCGTACCGCGACGACGACGGTCTGCACGGCTCGGCCCGCATGGCCAGATTCTACGCGGAGCGCCGCCGCGAGCGTCCGCTCGTCGCGGCGATCGTGATCGACATGGTGGGCGATGCGAACCTCGCGCTCGAAATCCCGCGCAACGTGACGCCGTGGCTCGCCAAAACCGCGCTCAAGGCGTCGCAATCGCGTCGCGGAATGCCGCCGGTTTCCATCGCCAACACCGCCATCGTCGATGACCATCTGCCGTTCGTCTATTCCGGCTTTTCGGCGATAAACCTCATCGACTTCGAGTACGGCTCGGCTCCGGGGCGCCATGACTGGTGGCACACGGCCGAGGACACGCCGGACAAGCTTTCCGCGCAATCGCTCTACAGGAGCGCGTCGCTCGTTCTCGCGCTCATCGAGCGCATAGACCGCGACGAAGACGTGCCCGAAGGGCTCAGGCTGTAGCCGCCCCGCGCCGGCGCCCCTACGCCTCGATGGCGGTGTAAACCGCGGCGATGCCGCGCTTGAAGACGGCGAAGTTGTAGCGCTCGTCAACGAGGTGGCGGCAGCGGGAGGAGAGCGCCGCGCGGGCTGCGCCATCGAGCGCGAGCGCCGAAACGGCGGAGGCGAACGAGCCGGCGTCGGGCGGGGCGAAACGCGCGACCGACTCGTCGAGGATGAGCCTGTTGGCCGGGTGGTCCGTCGCCACGATCGCGCGCGCGACCTTGAGGTAGTCCAGGAGCTTGAGCGGAGTGTTGAGCCCCTGGATGCGGGGCGAAAGCAGGATGTCGCACGCGGCGAGCGCCGACGGCAGGTCGTCCGGCGGGATCTTCCCCGCGAACACCACGCGGTCTTCGCACCCGCGCCCGCGCAGGAACTCCCGGCGCTGCGCGATTTCGTCCGGCGTGCCGCCGACGATCACGAATTTGAGATTCGGCGCTTTTTCGAGGGCGGGGGGGATCGACGAAAAGAGCAGGTCGATTCCCTGGTACGACGCGAAGGAGCCGACGTAGCAGGCGAGGACATCGCCCGGTCCGGCCGCGAAGCGCGCGCGGGCGGCCGAAGCCGCCGCGGCGTCCGGCTCCGCGAGCGACGACGGGATGTCGCTCACGCAAAAAGCCTTTGCCGCCTTTTCGCCGAGAGCCTCGACCTGGCGCACGAGGCCAGGCCCGGTGCCGATCACGGCGTCGGCCCGGCGCATGACGAAGCGCTCCACGGCCGAGTAGGCCCGGATGAGGAGCCCGCGCTTGTAGCTCCCGGCGTCGCTGTGCTTCTCGAACACCGCCTTGGCCCGGCAAAGGCGGGCGAGCGCGAGCGCCAGGACGCCGCAGTCCTCCACGCCGTGCACCACATCGTAGCGGCGGCGGCAGACCATGAAAAGCGCCTCGACAAACATGATGCAGTCGAAAGCCAGCTTGAGGGGAGACGGCCCGATCGCGATTCGGCGGGCGAAGAACGGATTCGGGCACCGGACGATGCGGACGCCATCGACCGGACGGTCTTCGCCGATCGGCAGCGTGAGGAAATCGACGTCGAAGCCGCTCTGCGAAAGCGCCATGAGGTCGAAACGCAGCCTGATCGGCGACCCCCGCCACTCGAAGTAGGGCTGCGAAGCGATGAAAAGGACGCGCGCCATGGCTACAGATTGCCCGCCACCCTGTACAGCACCGGGCCGAGAAGGACCAGAAACACCGCCGGAAAAATGAAAACGACAAGCGGGGCGAGAAGCTTGACCGGCGCTTCGTTGGCGAGCTTTTCGGCCCTTTCGAAGCGCCGGGTGCGCGCCTGGTCGGCCTGAATGCGCAGAATCGACCCGAGAGACACGCCGAGTTCGTCCGCCTGGACGAGCGCGGACACCACGGCGCGTACATCCGGAATCGGCACGCGCACGGCGAGCGCGCGCAGCGCCTCCTTGCGGGTGGAGCCGAGCTGGGTCGCCCGCACGACGCGCATCAGCTCCTCCGAGAGCGGATCGGCGACCGGGCGCTCCGTGGTGCGCCGCAGCGCGGCCATGAAGTCGAGCCCGGCCTCGACCGAGAGCGTCATGAGATCGAGCGTGAACGGAAGCGCCCGCTGGATGGCCGAGTGGCGCTTCAGCCCCTGCCGCCTGAGCCAGGCCGCCGGCCAGGCCCAAAGGGCCAAAAGGCCCGAAACCGAAAACAGCGTGGCGAACTGCGGCCACGAAGACGGCGAAACCGCCTTCGCCGCGCCGACGCTGGCGGCGATCCAGAACGGGAGGGCGCACAAGGGCGGCAAAACGCGCAGCGCGAGAAATTCCTGCGGACTCAGCAAATCGTCGAACCCGGCGGCGACGAGCGAAGCGCCGGTGCGCTCCCGCATGCGGCTCGCGAGAGCGCCGCCGCCGCCGAAAAACCGCGAAGCCCAGGGCACGAGCGGCATCATGAGCCGCAGCGCCAGCGGCAGACGCCGCTCCTGCCTGCGGCCGTCGGCGAGCGTGACGAAATCGTGGCGCGCCGCAGCCGAAACCGCGGCGCAGGCGAACAGGACGCCGGCCGCAACCCACAGCGCCGTCGAAACGAAAGCGGCGGATCCCAGCGGCTCTTCCATCAGGACGAAACGGGCGACCTCAGGCCGCCACCTTCATCAGTTCCATTGCGAGCGCGGCGGCGACGAGAGCGGTCGAAACGAAAGCGACGATGACGGCCCAAGTCCAGTTTTCCTTGCGGATCGCGCCGGCGCCCTCCATCGGGTTGCGGTGCCGACTCGATACGTATATCCCGTCCGAAGAGCCGCCGGAGGCGCCGGGGGCGGCCGGTTTAGCGGCTGAAGCGGGTTCGGGCGCCTTGAGTTTGAGGGTTTTTGGCATGTCTATACTCCTTGTCAATGCGCGAAATTCTATCAAACGGCGGGAGCCGTTTCAATATCCGAATTTTTCTCTTGCTTTTTTTTCCGACAAAGTCTATGATACGGCGCGTTTTTCACGAATGAACGTAATTTTTTATCACGGAGACCCGGAAAATGCCTCGCGAACTCGCCATCCTTGAGTGCACTGAGTGCAAGCGCCGCAACTACACGACGACGCGC
>JAFSUV010000042.1 GCA_017450425.1 Kiritimatiellia bacterium | reverse complement strand
GCAAATGGGAGCAGAAGCGCGGCAAGCGCGGGGACGAATGCAGGGCGGGAAACAAGGTGGGGTGCGTTCATGATTTCTCTCTCCGAGTTTGGTGCCGCTCACGGTCCGACACGAAGGAAGTCAAAACGAAAGCCTCTCTTCGTATCCCGAAGGAGGCCCTGAGATTTGCCTTGATAGAAACACGAAGAGAGGCAAGCGCCTACGCGCCGTCTCTGCAAGGTGTCGCCTATCGTGAAATTTCTCAGGTTTCCTTCGACGACCGCTTTGCAGCGATTTGGTTAAGTTGGTGGTGGTGCTACGTCATTTTGGTGCCCTTTCGGGCGGGATGAACGGTTGAAAGTTGAAAAGTTGAAAAGCAGACTGGGGGACATACCGCCATGGCGGCGACGACGGGGAAGAGGTTAGCGGATGCGACGCTTCGCGTCAAGCGCCGCGCGCCCCTTGGCGGTTAGGCGGTATTTCTGGAAGCGGGAATGGGGCTTGTCGGGAATTGTGTACTCAATGTAGCCAAGGCGAAGGGCGGGGGTGAGATAAGCGTCACGGACATAGTTCCTGTGGGACAAGGCAAGCGTGTCTCGAATTTCTGCTGCCGTCAATTCCTCCTTCCCTATTGACGACACCAAACGCCATAGTGGAGTTTCGGGAACTAATTCGCCACCTGGTGCGGCGACTGGTGCGGTGACTGGTGCGGTGACTGGTGCGGTGACTGGTACGGTGACTGGTGCGGCAACAGGGGTAGAGGCCATTTTGACCATTACGTCGCTACCTGTGACGAAAAATACTGGATCGGGGTTACCGGACTCCCTGCAAATCGCGCGGACTTTCTCAATGCCGCGTCCCCACTGCTCGACAAAGCCCGCCCGGTAGAATGTGGCGGCGACAAGCCCGTTTCTCGCCTGTGACCGGTGTTTGCCAAAAAGCGTCTCAACCGTCCATGTCGGCGGGAGTCCGCCCGCGTTGGAAATGTAGAGACAGTCTGGATGGACGGAAATCTGAACCGATCCCCCAAGAAGGAAGTCCTGGTGCATGAGGGCGTTGAAAAGCAATTCGCGAACTGCGTCTTTCGGGTAGGGGTACCGTTCGATCCGGGTGATGTCGTTGTAGGAAACCGGGGCGACAAGGTACTTGAGGTAGAGAAGGTCGATGGCCCGTTCCGCCTGGATCATGAGCGATCCATTTATCTCGTCCTGAAACGACAATTCCGACGTCGTGAGAAATTTCCCGATTTTGGTAAGGCATCCCGGAAAGAACTTTTCCGGTGTCCTGTGAAACAAAAGAACCGCCGCACGGGACAGACGCCCGTTCGTGACAAGTCCCAGTTTGTCGAGCAACTCGCATCGCTTGATGTCGATGTCGTTCCGCGACATTCTCCCTGAAGCGACGGCATGGCTCTTGAAAATCTCGAAACTTTCGTAGTCAAGATCCTCAACCGATACGCCATCGACGGGAATCCCGTCCCATTTCAGCCCAGACTTCCCAAGCAGGAATTGGGTTAGGGCATTTCCTTCAAGTCGTTGCTTTGTCGCGCCGCTGCGAACGTGAAATTCCCCATGATAGCTGACGGGGGCGGCTGAAGGTCTCACCTCGATTTTGAGTATCTGCTTCCCGTCATAGACAACTGTGGAAACGGGACATATCAAACCCATCGCCGAAACGATCTTGTTCGGGATATCCTCCTGCAACTTCCTCGCGTTGCGAACACCGATCGGGATGCCGTCGTCGCGGACACCAATCCACAAGTCCCCGCCTTGCGCGTTCGCAAATGCACACACCCACTTCAGGACATCGTCGTTCCATGATTCCTTGAACTCGACGTTCTGGTTTTCGCTGGCGGGAATGCGCTTCATGGCATGGCGTTTGGGAAGAGGCTCGCGCTCGCGCACGGTGGCCTTCTTGCAGTGCCGTTCGTACAAATTTTTCCAGAATTTGACTGAAACGACTTTGCAGAAGCAAATGGACTTTGTGTTGGTTGGTTCTGGGTGGCGCTTAGGGCCCTCGCGGGCGTGATTGGTTCATGCCGCCAAGCGCGCCCACAAGGAAGAGGTTAGCGGATGCGACGCTTCGCGTCAAGCGACAGACGCAAAAAGTCGGGTCAGGTCGCCAGTTCTGGTTTCACGTTGTATTTAGGGCCATCCTCGGCGACGAAAAGGGATCTGTCGAAATCGCATTCGTCTGGATGCTTTGGAAGAAACGAGCGATAGCAGCGCACTCGGCGGTCTTGCATTTCACCCGTGTTTTCAATTTCGTCACACAGAGGCACAGAGGAGGCATTTTTGTCACGCAGAGACACAGAGGAGGCAGAGGCGCAGAGTTTATTGATCGCCTCCCCGCGACATCCCGATCAAGGCGGCTCCGCCGCCGCCGAAATCCCGGAGCGATAACCCGGTATCCCGACATCCCGCAATTCCGGCACCCTTTTTCCCCGGCTCTCGGGCGAGTGCGGGCGCGCCGTGGGCGCGGCCCTACCAGCCTTTTCCGGTAGGGGCGTTTCCACGAAACGCCCGTTTGCGGACGCTGGAGGCGGCGGGGAGGTGGTGTGCCTTTGCGTCCGAAAATCGGAGAGAAACGAGGAGAGTCGGGGAGAATCGACGAGAATCGTGGAGAATCGAGGGCCTTGGCAGCGCACGTCGCGGGCAGGCCCGGGACGACCCTTCGGCGCGGGGGCGGCGGGAGGTATGACATCTGGTGATTACGAGTCCTCAAATCTTGGGGGACAAGCCTCGAAATGCCGGCGAAGGGGGATGTCAGAAGCTGGCGCGATTGACGAAATAGACCGCGCCGACGAGGCAGAGGAACGCCCACAGGTAATCGAGGCGGAGTTTTTCGCCGAGGACGAAATACGCGAACGGGGCGAAGACGAGGAGCGTGATGACTTCCTGCGCGACCTTGAGCTGCGCCACCGAAAGTCCCGCCGCCGCGCCGAGACGGTTTGCCGGGACCATGATCGCGTATTCGAGCAGCGCGATGCTCCAGCTCGCCAGCACGATGAGAAAGAGCGGCTTGCCGTCCGCCGCGCCGCGCCGCAGATGCCAGTACCATGCGGTTGTCATGAAGACATTGCCGCAAACCATCATGCAAAGGGGAATGATTGCTTTCATGCGGCGTATTCTACTTCATGCGAGGCGGACCGGGACGCCCATGGCCGCGAGTTCGCGCTTCAGCGCCGGTATCGTGGTCTTGCCCGTATGGAGGATGCCCGCCACGATGGCGGCGTCGGCGCGGGCGATTTGGAAGGCGTCCCGCAAGTGCGCCGCGCATCCGGCGCCGCCGGAAGCGACGACCGGCACGGAAACGGCTTCGGCCACGAGCCGCGTCACGTCAAGTTCGAACCCGCCGCCGGTGCCGTCGGCATCGACGGAATTGACCACGATTTCGCCCACGCCCTCTGCCTCGGCGCGGCGGGCCCATTCGACGGCGTCCATCCCGGTCCTGTGCCGGAACCCGCGCGTCGAAATTTCGTAGCCGGACGGACACAGCCGGGTGTCGGAAGTGCGCACCGGATCCATGCCGAGCACCACGCACTGGGAGCCGAAGGCCCTTGCGCCCTGCCCTATTATCCGAGAATCGGACACGGCGAGCGAATTGACGCTCACCTTTTCGGCGCCGGCGAGCAGGATTTTCTCCATATCCTCCACCGACGACACGCCGCCGCCCACGGCGAACGGAATCCGCACCGCGCGGGCGACCGCCGCCACCATCGCCAGATCGGTCTTGCGCCGCTCGTGCGAAGCGGTTATGTCGTAAACCACCAGTTCGTCGCAGCCTTCTGCGTAATATTTCGCGGCAAGTTCCACCGGATCGCCGAGATCGACGTTGTTCTGGAACTTGACGCCTTTCGTGACGCGC
The DNA here is from genome assembly GCA_017450425.1 of Kiritimatiellia bacterium. Classification (GTDB taxonomy): domain Bacteria; phylum Verrucomicrobiota; class Kiritimatiellia; order RFP12; family UBA3636; genus UBA3636. Next base: position 7,469 of record JAFSUV010000042.1, on the reverse strand, counting down.
CCGTTGATCACGTCCAGGCACGGTATTATGCGCCGCGTAAGCATTGTCACTTTCTCCTTGAAGGGTTGGACTGGAACGTGGCGGACGACCATCTCGGCGAATCCGCCGCGCCTGTCGCGCGTATTTCCAGCATTTTCGAAATCGGCGAGAGCATCCAGTATATTCCTTCGCCGAGCCATGTCGAGCGGTTGAGGAGGTGCCCCTTGAACTTGAGATCGATGTCGCGTTCCGGGAAATATATGCTGCCCTTGCCGGAAAGGCTTGCGACGGTGCCGTCGATGGCCAGTTTTTCCACGCGGAGCCTGCCGCCGCCGATCGAACCGCGCATCGAAAGCTTGTCCGCATCGACAAGCCAGTCGATGCCCGGTATCGAATTGGCGAGCAAGTCGGTAAGACCGGCGAAAACCGGTATCCGGTATATTCGCGTGTCCTTGATGTCGAGAGAGACCGAGCCGACGGTTTCCTTGAACCGCTTCTCCACGATGTCGTCGAACGGCCCGACGAGCGAAATCGAGGTCGAAACCAAACCGCCCTCCGGTTCCGAACCCGGATTGCGGAAGCACGAGACGGCCGCGTAGGACGCGTTGTCGAGCCTGGCCGAAAAATCGACCGGACGGTTCGTCGGCGAATCTTCCGCCGCAGGAAGCCGCATGACGGCCCTGGCCGAAAAACCGCCGTCGAACACCTGCGCCGTGAAATCGGGGATTTCAAGTTCGTCGCCGGAAAGGCGCATCGAGGAGACGGCGTTTGAGAAGGCGATGCCCTGCACGGAAAAAAGCGGCGCCGCGAGTTCGGCCCGTATCTCGTTAGTCGCGAGCGCGCCGAGCGCGAGCGTGCCGCGGGCGGAAAGCTGCGTGTTCGTGGAAAACACCGCAGGAAACCAATCGCCCTCGTCGATAATCTCCAGCATCGTGAGAAGCGCGACCGGGTCGAGCGTCGATTCGCCGGAAAAGTCAAACCGGTCGATGCGGGGCACGAGCTCGATCGCGCCGGCGGCGACGCCTTCAGGGCGGCGGACCACGACGTTTGGAACGCGCAAACGTCCCCAGAATGAGGGACACCCCACGAAAATGTCGCCGGAGAAACCCTCCAGCGCGACGCCGTTGTACGACGACTCGCCGGCCGTTATCGAGAGCTTCAGGTCGCGCTCGCCGTTCGACGGGCAGTACCGGTACGTCGCAACGAGCGCCGGGGCCTCTTTCGCAAACTTGAAGCGCGAGATCTCCTCGGCGACGTCCTCCTCGCCGGCGAGGCAGAGCACGGGAGCGCAGAGATTCGGATCGAACCGCCCCTGCGCCTGGGCCTCCAGGGCCGGAACGCCGAAAATGACGCGCACCGCGCCTTCGAGCCGTTGCGGCGGAAGCCTCCCGTCGTAAAAATCCGCGACGCAATCGCAGGCCGACAGCGCATTGCTCGAAGCCGAAAGCGAAAAGGAAACGTTCTTCGCCGCGAAACCCAGCACATCCGCCCTGCCGCACGAGACGGACACGGGCGGAAAATCCGGCAGGACAACGCCTTCGAGCGCATCGAGCGGGCCGCCGCGTTCGTCGCCGTCTGACGAAAGATCCGCATCGACCCGGAGCGAGTCGATCTTGAGCGACGAAACCCACTCGCTTGGACTCGCCCCCGTTTTCGGCAGGAAACGCACCGAGACGCCCTTCGCGGCAACGATCGGCCCTGCCACCTTGAAGCGCCGGAACGCCTTGATTTCGCCTATCCTGAGCGACATCGTGAAGAGCGAAAAGGATATGTCCGCAGGCTCCACGGCGACGGTCTCCGACGAAAGCGCCGTGCCGAGCCTGTCCGCGAGTTCGCGCGGCAGCCCGCGCGAGAGGCGGAGGGCCGCAAGAGACACAAGCGCCGCAAAGGCGAAAAACACGCAGAAAAACACGCGCACCGCGTTGCGGGTGTGGCGACGCCGCTTTTTCGGAGCAGGTCCACCGACAACCGGAGCAAGCGGAAAATCGTCCATGCGGCTACCCGAAAACATCCACGCGCCACGGCGGCGCCATCATGAGATACGCGGCAAGAAGACGATGCCCCCAGAAAATCCACACCGTAGCGCCGAGTGCAAGATACGGCCCGAAGGGAATGCGTGCAAGAAGCCCCTTCCTGCGAACCACCACTGCCGGAAGCGCGACAAGCGACCCCGCGAGAGCCCCGGCGACGAGCGCGAACGCCACGGCCTGCCAGCCGAGAAACGCACCGATGGCGGCGGCGAGTTTCACGTCCCCGTAGCCCATGGCGTCGTCCTCCGGCCCGATCCGCCCCCGGCGGCGCATCCACCAGGTGCCGGCCTTGCGGACGCCCTGTACGAGGCACCACCCTGCGGCGGCGCCGGCAGCCGAGCGGAAGAGCGCAGCCTGCCACGTCGGCGGAACGGTCGCGATCACGCGGGCGAAACCGCCCGGTCCGCCGTCGGAAACGACGGAAAGCCCGGTCTGGAGCTGCGGCACGAGCGCCGACAGCACGAGTCCGGCCGCGACGCCGCCCTTCGTCACCGAGTCCGGGATTATGAAATGGTCGAAATCGACGAACGTGCCGACAACGAGGCCCGACAGGAAGACCCAATACGCCGGGATCGCCCACGGCGGATACGGCATCGCGCCGTGCGCCCCGCGCTCCAGCGGCAGGAGCCTGATGCCGAACGGCGGCGCGGCGGCGCCGTCCGGCGGCCACATGCAGAAAACGGCCGCGAAGAGAAATGCCGTCAAGAGCTCCACGCCGGCGTAGCGGAACGAAAACGGGGCGCCGCACTTCGCGCATTTGCCGCGCAGCATGAAATAGCTCAAGACCGGGATGTTGTGGTACCACCGGATCGGCGACCCGCACGCCATGCAATGCGACCCCGGACGCACTATCGACTGGTCGAGCGGGATCCTGTAGATGCAGACGTTGAGAAAAGATCCGATGCACGCGCCCGCCAGGGCGGAAAAAACGGCAAGCACGACCCACGGCGCCGCCGGAAGCCCCGGATCGAGCCTTGGCGGCAGGGCCGGAACGAGTGCCGACAGTCTTTCGAAAAACGCCGCCATGGAGCCTCAGTCCAGCCCCACGGCGCGGCGCGCGGCGGCGAGTGTCTTGCGCGCTTCGACCCGGGCCTTTGCCGCACCGGCGGCCAGACGGTCGCGCACGTCGTCCAAATGCGCCTCCAGCGCGGCGCGCCGCTCGCGGAACGGATCGAGAAGCTCGTGGTAGGCGCGGAGAAGCTCCTTCTTGGCGTCCCCGTACCCGTAGCCTCCGGCACGGAGCCTCTCCGCCATTTCGGCGGCTTTTTCCGGCGTCGCGACCGCCTTGTATATCCTGTAGATGTTGTTCTGCTCCGGGTCTTTCGGAGCCTCGACCGGGGCCGAATCCGTGACAATGCCCATGATCGCCTTCTTCACCTCCTTGTCGGAGCCGGAGAGGGGAATCGTGTTGTTGTAGGACTTCGACATCTTCTGCCCGTCGGTCCCCGGCACCGTGGCGACGGAATCGGGAATGAACCCTTCGGGGAGCTTGAACACTTCGCCGAATTTGCGGTTGAACTTGACCGCCAGGTCGCGCGTGATCTCGAGATGCTGCTTTTGATCCTTGCCGACCGGCACGAGATCGCTGCGGTAGAGCAGGATGTCCGCCGCCATGAGCACCGGATAGGAGAAGAGCGCGTGGGTCGCCTCCTTGCCGTGCGCCAGCTTGTCCTTGTACGAGTGTGCAAGCTCGAGGCGCGAAACCGAGGCGACGATCGAAAGCAGCCACGTGAGCTCCTGCACTTCCGGCACGTCGCTTTGGCGAAAGAACACCACCTTCTCCGGATCCAGCCCGGCGGCGAGGAAATCGAGGGCGACGCCGAGCGTCGCCTCCCGAAGCGCCGCCGGGTCGGAAACCGTGGTAAGCGCGTGATAGTCGGCTATGAAGTAGTAGCAGTCGTCCGCCCTGGCCTGCAACTCCACGCTTTGGCGTATGGCGCCAAGGTAGTTGCCGAGGTGCAGGCGCCCCGAAGGCTGTATGCCGGTAAGGATTCTCATCGCCCTGCGGATTGCGGATTATTCGTACTCGATCGTGGCGCTCGGCTTGGGCGTGAGATCGTAAAGGACGCGGTTGACGCCCGGAACCTCCGCCGTGATGCGCGCCACGATCGTGCGCAGGAGGCCGTACGGGATCTCCTCGACGGTGGCGGTCATGGCGTCGCGCGTGTTGACCGCGCGTATGATGACCGGCCACTCGAAAGACCTGAGGCCGTCCTTCACGCCCGTGCTCTTGAAGTCCGGAACGACGGTGAAATACTGCCAGACCTTGCCGGCGAGCCCCGCCGCGGCGAATTCCTCGCGCAAAATCGCATCGGCCTCGCGCACGGCTTCAAGCCTGTCGCGCGTGATCGCGCCGGGGCAGCGCACGCCCAGGCCCGGGCCGGGGAACGGCTGGCGCTCCACCATGCCTTCGGGGAGACCAAGGGCGCGGCCGACGACGCGGACTTCGTCCTTGAAGAGCAGCTTGATCGGCTCCACGAGCTCGAAGTGCATCTCCGGCGGAAGGCCGCCCACGTTGTGGTGGCTCTTCACGGGGCCGCTTTCGAGGATGTCCGGATAAATCGTCCCCTGCGCGAGGAATTTGATGCCGTCGAGCTTCGCCGCCTCTTCGGCAAACACGTCGATGAACTCCTTGCCGATGATTTTGCGCTTCTGCTCGGGATCGGCGACGCCGGCGAGCTTGTCGAGGAAGCGATCGACCGCATCGACGTACACCAGATCGGCGCCGAGTTCGTCGCGGAACACCTTCACGACCTGCTCCGGCTCCCCCTTGCGCAGCAGTCCGTGATTGACGTGCACGCACACGAGCTGCTTTCCGACGGCCTTGACGAGGAGCGCCGCGACGACCGATGAATCGACGCCTCCCGAAAGGGCGAGGAGAACCTTCGAGTCGCCAATCTGGCGGCGGAGAGCCGCCGTCTGCTCGTCTATGAAGGCGGTGGCCTGTGCGGCGGTGGTGATGCGTTGCATCGATTCGGGGCGTTTGTCGGACATTGCTTTTCCTTGTGCTTTGTATTCGCGGCGCGGGACTCGACTCGATTCCTGCATCCGTGTAATGGCGCGGATTCTACCACTTGCCCCGCAGCCGGTCAAACTTGCCGGCGCGGACATGGTTGCACGATTGCGGCGGCGGTTTGCAGCGCCGCTTTGTGCAACCGCAACGATTTTGTGATATGCTTGCGGGCATACAGGCAAAGCGGCTTCGTTTTGCCGGCGAAAACACCGCAGCCTTGCGGTTGGCCCCTTCCCTTCCCTCCCCGTTCGACAAGCCATGGACAGCGCAAAAAAAGCAAGCACGATGCGGATCGACCTCATCCCGGAGATTTCCGACGGTCCGCTATCCATTCATCCGCGCTCGGTGTCGATCCGCATGCCGGGTTCGACGGGTCTGGTGCCGCCGGGCGCGGCGCCGGGCTCCACCGGAAAAATCGCGGCGACTCCCGCGGCGGCGGCGGCCGGCGTTTCCGCGCCGCCCGGCGGCGGCTACGGCGAACTTTTCCAGAACATCTACGACGCCGCGATCGTCACGGATCTGCACGGCAGGGTGCGCGACGCGAACCGCAGGGCGGCCTCGGCGTTCGGCTACACCAACGTGCAGTTTTCGCACATGACGATCGACCAGCTCGTGGCCGGGGCGGACGGCGACCTCGTGCGCACGCTCTACGAAAACCTGCGGCGCGAGTGTTTCACGCTGCTCCAAGCCTCGTGCGTGAGGGCCGACGGGTCGGTGTTCCCGGCCGAAGTCTCGGTTTCGCAACTGAGGCTCTCGACGCCGCACCTGTGCTTTTTCGTGCGCGACGAAACAGTCCGCCGGCAGACGGACGAGATGCTGCGCACGGAGCACAACGCGATCCAGAACGCATCCGACGCGATCGTTGTCGTCGATCCCCAGGCGCGGATCGAATACGCGAACCCGGCGACGGCGAGGATCTGGGGGCGGCTCTCGGCCGGCGACCTTGTGGGGCGTCCGCTCGGCATCCTCCTGCAAAACCCGGACGACGCGAATGAAATCATCGCCTCGCTCGCCGGCGAGAATTTCGACGCCGCCGGTGTCGCCGTGGCCAAGAGGGCCAACGGCGAAGTCTTCCGCGTGGAAATCCGCGCCTCCTGCAACCGCGACAGCGCGGGGAACGCCGTCGGGGCCGTGATCAGTTTTTCGGACATGACGGAAAAGGACAGGGTCACGGTCGCCGAGCACGACGCCGAAATCGTCCGCGGGGCGATGACGCGGCTTGAAACCCTCCACCAGGCCATGCGCAACGGAATGGACGAAATCGCGGCGTTCTTTTCCTCTTTCGCCGAAAGCGCCGCCTCGCCCGAAGCGGTGCTGGGGGCGAAGGGAACGATCGCCGGCATTCAATCGATATGCGCCGACGCCGACGAGCTTTTCGCATCCGTGCTGCACGCGAACGGCTGAACGCAAAATGCGCAAATTCCTGCTTTTGGCCATGCTGCTCGTGGCCGCGCCTGCGGCAATGGTATGGTACGCGGCGCCGCTGCTCGGAAAAAATCCGGCCCTCCGGACCGGCAACCAAGCCGGATTCGACGCCGGTGAAAATGCCGCCAAGACCGCCCGCGGCGCGGACTCGCGCACGGCGCTGAACGCCGACCCCGGATTCCCGTGGGGCGTCGTCGCCACCAATTCGGCGTGCTACGACCAATCGATGCGAAGGCTCGGCATGCTCGCCGGCGGCACGCCGGTCGAAGCGGTATCCCGCAAATACTGGCCTGACGCCGCGCTCGTGGAGTGCAAAGTGCTGCGAAAGCGCGTCTGGCAGGACCGGACGGTATGGATGCGCGAAGGCGACCTCGTCCTGTTCGACGGCGAGACGTACGCCGAAGCCGACGCCGACGAGCGCGACACCGCGATCGACTACTTCACCGCCCTGGGGACATACGAACGCGAAAGGGCGAAGGCCGAGCCGAAGCGCGCGCGCAATCCGTTCGCGGCGGAGTACGAAAACGCGAAAGCCGAATACGATGCGCTCCTCGGCGAAATCTCGCAGACGCTGGAGAAAGTGCGCTACAGCAACACTCACGAGTTGCCGGGCGGCGCAGTGGAGCGCGGGCAGCTGCTCACGCGGGCGAACGAACTGAGGGTGATGCAGCGGGAAATGACGGCCCGATTCGAGCCGATACGCGACAAGTGGCAGCAGTGGGAGGACGAAAACGCAAGCCCCGCGTCGCCGCCCCAAGCGCCGTCGCCGGCGATGGTCGAGGCCCGGAACACCCTGCGGACGCTCCAGCCGCAAATGCGAAGGATCGCCCCCGGCTTCGAGCCGGCGCTAGATTAGCGGCGGCTGGCGGCCGAGCGAAACGGCGCCGACCGGACCGTCGGAAAAAACCACCTCGAAGCGTTCGCCCGGCGAAAAATCGGCCGCGCGGCTTTTTACGCGGCCGTCGCCGGAGCGCACGAGAGCCCAGCCGCGCGCAAGCACGGCCGCAGGATCCATCGCGGCG
>JAFSUV010000041.1 GCA_017450425.1 Kiritimatiellia bacterium | reverse complement strand
GCGCGCCGGCCCGCAGTGCGCGGGCGACATCCGGCGGCATCGAAACCGCCGCCGCCACGACAGGGCCGGCGAGGGGGCCGCGGCCCGCTTCGTCCACGCCCGCGAGCGCGCGATGCGCCCCGTTTTCGCGCCACCACTCGTCCTCCAGGTCGAGCGGAGCCGCGCGGCAGGCGCTGCGACCCGAAGCCACTACAGGGTGCCCTTGGAACTCGGGATTCCGGCTTCGCGCGGGTCTGCGGCGCAGGCCATGCGCAGCGACCTCGCGAACGCCTTGAAGACGCTTTCGGCCGCGTGGTGCGGCTCGTTGCCGCCGGTGTGCGCGATGTGCAGATTCATGCGCCCGCACACGGAAAGCGCCCGGAAAAACTCGACGAAGAGCCGTATGTCGAAATCGCGGCACATCGTGCTGACGCACTCCGTGCTCCACGCGAGGAACGGGCGGCCTCCCAAATCGATGGCGCAGCGGCACAGCGATTCGTCCATCGGAAGGATGAAAAACCCGTACCGCGCAATCCCGCGCCGCTCGCCGAGCGCCTTGTCGATGGCGGCGCCGAGCGCGAGGCCGCAGTCTTCGACCGTGTGATGGTAATCGACATGCACGTCGCCCCGGCAAGCGAGCGAAATGTCGCAAAGCGAGTGTTTCGCCAGAAGCTCGAGCATGTGGTCGAAAAAGCCGATGCCGGTCGATACATCGGCCTTGCCGGTGCCGTCCAGATCGATCGAAAGCGAAATGTCGGTTTCGCGCGTCTTGCGCGTGATCTCTGCCGTGCGGTTCATGGGAGGGAAGTCTATCACGCACCGCGTTTGCGCCGGGTCGAAAAACGGTGGTTGACACCGGGAGCGCCCGGTGATAGACTTCTTCCCCGCTTTTGCACACCGGCAAAAGCGGTCGAAAGGCAGGTCCGCAGACCGCCTGACCGGAACGGAGGTGAAAACAAGTGATCGTAGTCAAAGTCAAAAAGGGAGAACCCATCGACATGGCCGTCAAGCGGCTCATGAAGGCGATGGACAAAGAAGGCATCATCAAGCAGCTTCGCGCCGATCGTTATTTCGAAAAGCCTTGCGTAAAGCGCAAGATGAAGTCCGAGCGCGCCCGCGCCCGCGCCCGCTCGATCGCGCGCCGCCAGGCTCTCGCGGCGACAATGCCGCGCATCTAGTGTCTCGTCCTCAAACGCCATGGCATCATCCTTGCCCACCTTCCGCCATGCTTCGTTGCTGCCAATCACCGTAGGAACACTACGCCTTTTGGCAACGCCCAGCCTGACGAAACCTGTTCGGCGGATATTGCCACGTTTTTTTCGGACGAGACACTAGCGAGCCGTTCCGGCTACGTCTAAAAACGCGGTGCGGTTTCCGCCCCGCGTTTTTTCATTCCGCCTCCAGGAAGGCGAGTTCCGACGCCGCCTGTTCCCACAGGGCGTTGAGCGTCTCGAGCTCCTTCGCCACCTCGGCGAGGCGGCGGGCGGCGTCGGCGGATTGCGCGGCTCCCGCCGAAGCCGACAGCGCGGCGACCAAAGTCCGCTGTTCCTCTTCGAGCGCCCCGATCCGCTCCTCGCTCGCGGCGACCCTTCGCCGGAGGGACCTGAGGAGCGGCGCGGTGCGCTCGCGCTCCATGGCCCGCGCCTTGCGGCGCTCTTCGCGCGAATTTGGATTGGGTTCCCTGGCGGCGGCGGTTTGGCGGGCGGTGGAGGCCGCGGCGGCCTCCCGTTCGGCGAGCGCGCGGTAGTCGTCGTAGCCGCCGACGATCTTCCGAACGCCGCTTTCGGAGACTTCGACGATGTTTTGCGCGACGCGGCGGACGAACTCCACGTCGTGCGAGACGACCACGACCGCGCCTTCGTAGGCGCAAAGCGCGTCTTCGAGCGCCTTGCGCCCGTTCATGTCGAGGTGCGTCGTGGGTTCGTCGAGGACGAGGAAGTTCGGCTTTCGCGCGTAGATCCGCGCAAAGGCGAGGCGTATCTTTTCGCCGCCGGAAAGCACGCCGGCGCTCTTGAAGGCGTCGTCGCCGGAAAACCCGAACGCGCCGAGGAGCTGCCGCCCCTGCGCCTCTGTCATCGTCTCGTCTTCGCGCCGCACCACGTTGAGGAGCGACCTGTCGGGCGGAATCGTCTCCGCAAAGTCCTGCGACATGTAGCCCGGCACGACCTTGTGCCCGAGCACCACCTGCCCCTCGCTCGGCTCGCGCACTCCGGCGAAGAGCCGCGTCATGGTCGTCTTGCCGAGACCGTTGAAGCCGACCACGGCGATGCGCTCGCCGTTGGCGACGTCGAACGAAACGTGGCGGAAAATCCACCGCGCCGAGTCGTAGGAAAAGCCGGCGTCGCGCACCGACAGCACCGTGGAGCCGCAGTGGTGGTACGGCGGTATGCGCAGCTTGCCCGCTTCCGACGCCTGGCGCGGCACGGCGATCGGCTCCATGCGCTCGATCATCTTGATGCGCGACTGCACGAGCGAAGCCTTGTTCGCCTGGGAGCGGAACGTATCGACGAAGCGCTGGTACTGCTCGCGAAGGCGATCCTGGTTGCGCTTCGCCGCGAGGAGCGTGTCGTAGCGCGCCTGGCGCTCGCGCAGGTAGAAGTCGAGCGGGCCGTTGTAGCGCGTGGCGGTTTCGCCGTCGATCTCGATCGTGAGCGTGGTGAGCGTCCGCAGCAGGTAGCGGTCGTGCGACACGATGAGCAGCGAGCCGTGAAACTCCCTGAGGTAGCGCTGCAGCCATTCCACGGCCGGCAGGTCGAGGTAGTTGGAGGGTTCGTCGAGCAGCAGCAAGTCCGGATTGGCGGCGAGCGTGCGCACGAGCTCCGCCCGCATCTTCCAGCCGCCGGAAAACTCGCCGAACGGCCGCTCGAAGTCCGCGGGCTTGAAGCCGAGACCGCACAGCGACTTCTTGACACGCGCCTCCAAATCGTAGCCGCCGCGCGCCTCGAACTTCGTCTGCAAGTCCCCGATGCGCGAAAGCGCGCGCGCGCGCTCCGGCGACCCCGGCGCCAGGGAGGGGATGGAGCGCTCGAGGTCGGCGATCTCGGCTTCGGTGCGCCGGAGATCCTCCGAAGCGCGCAGCGAGTAGGAGAGGAGCGTGTCGTCCGCCTCCCACCGCGAGAGCTGCTGGTGAAGGTAGCCGATCGCCGGTTTTTCGCCCTCGAAAAGAATTTCGCCGTGGTCTGGCGAAATCTCGCCGGTGAGGAGGTTGAAGAAAGTCGATTTGCCGGCGCCGTTGGGGCCGACGATGCCGATGCGCTCCTTGGCGTTGATCTTCACCGTCACGCCCGCGAGGACGCGCTGGGTGCCGAACGAGATTGCGACGTCTTGAAACGAAATCATCCCTCTGAATCCTTTTTCCGCGTTGCGGCGCGCGCCTCGGCTGCGGCCTTGGAAAACCTGCAGCCGCAATAGTTCTGCCGGTACAGGCCGAACTCGCGCGCGATCGCGACCGAGTCGCGGAATCCGTCTTTTTTCTTGAAATCGACCGGCTCGAAAACGGCGCTTTTCGCGCCGCCGCCGGCCCCGCCATCACCATCGCCGCCGCCGGTCTGCCGCGCGACGCGCCCGGCGACTTCCTTTTCCGCGGCGAATCCGGCCGCGAACACCTTGGCCGAGGACTTGTGCGGACTTACGGTGAGCGTGGTGCTGAAAGACTCGATGCCGAGCGCGTTCGCGGCGCCGGCCGCCTTCTGCAGATTGTGGCGAAAGCACCTGTCGCACCTTGCGCCGCCCTCTTTCTCGCCCTCGAAGCCCGCCGCCACTTCGCGCTCCCACGCGGCGCCGTCCCAGGGATCGACCACCACCCTGACGCCTTCGGCGGCGGCGAACTTGCGGAGAGAGTCGAGCCGCTTTTCCCACTCTTCGCGCGTGTCGATGTTGGAGTTGGAGTAGAACAGCACGGGTTCGCGGCCGGCGGCGCGGAGCGCCCGCACGCAATGCGTGGAGCAGGGGCCGCAGCAGGCGTGGAGCAGCAGTTCCTTCACGGCGCGCCTCCGCTTCCATCAGCCGCGAAAAACAAGCCCGCCGAGCCGCCGAAACGACTGCGCACTTCGTCCATCGCGCGGGAGAGCGCCTCGCGCTTCTCCGCTTTTTCGGATTCCGGATCCGGGCCGAAAAGAGAAGGCTCTTCCGCCGGCGCAGAAGTCGAAAAGCCGCTCGTGCCGAAGCCGACGAGCCGGACCGGGCGGAATACCGGATTGGCGTCGAAGAGAGAGCCTGCGGCGTCGCGGAAGGAGAAATCGTCGCAACTCGCGCGCGGAAAAGGCTTCTGGCGGGTCGTGGTGTGGAAATCGTCCGTCCTGAGCTTGAGGTGGGCAGTGCCGGCCCACACGCCGGCGGCCCGGACCTGGCGCGAGACGTCGGACGCCAGGTCGAGCAGCGTCGCGCGCACCCGGGCCGGATCCCGCTCGTCCGTGTCGAAAGTGTGCTCGCGGGAAATCGATTTGCCGTCGCGCGCGGTTTCGACGCCGCGCCCGTCGATGCCGACGGCGAGCGCCTTGAGCGAAAGCGCGGCGTTGTCGCCGATCCAGCGCCCCAGCGTACCGGCGTCGAGCCGCTGTATGTCGCCGATCGTGCTTGCGCCGTGCGCTTTCAGCGCCTCGCCGAGGACCTTTCCCACTCCGAAGATGCTCCAGACCGGGAGCGGGGCGAGGAAGCGGACGATTTCGCCCGGCGAAACCGGCACGACCGTGAGGCCGTCCGGCTTGTTCAGGTCCGACGCCAGTTTCGCGAGGAACTTGTTCGTCGCCACGCCGACCGACGCCGTGAGATGCAGTTCGCGGGCGATGTCGCCGCGTATCCGGCGGGCTATGCCGACCGCGTCTCCGAAAAGTTTGGCGCCGCCGGACACGTCGAGAAACGCCTCGTCGCACGAGAGCCCTTCCACGAGCGGCGTGTAGCGGTCGAAGATTCTGAACACTTCGGCCGACGCCGCCATGTAGCGATCCATGTCCGGCGGCACGAAAACGCCGTCGGGGCACAGCCTGTACGCTTCGCGCGACGGCATGGCGGAATGCACGCCGAACCGGCGCGCCTCGTAGGAGCAGGTCGATACGACGCCGCGCCTGTCGGGCGGCGCGCCCACGATGACCGGCTTTCCGCGCAGCTCCGGCCTGTCGCGCTGCTCCACGGATGCAAAGAACGCATCCATGTCAACATGGAGAATCGACCGGATGGCCGGACTGCCGCCCTCAACGGGAGCGAAGGCGGATGGATGCATCATGGCCGAAACGCTTTCTTCATGGCACCCCCAAGCGGAGTCGAACCGCTCTTACTTGGATGAAAACCAGGTGTCCTAACCGATAGACGATGGGGGCTTCGCAGCCGCTTCCGGCGGAAGCGCCGTGCTGAACGGGGGTGGAAGTTAGCAAAAACCGGGCATTGAAGTCAAGCGAAAATTTCGGCTTTCGGGCAAAACCGTTTGCCCGCGCCTAAAGTTGGATTTATAATCGCCGCCATGTCGAACAACGCTGATGCAAACTCTCTGCCGAAGCCGGACTTCCCGCGCCTGGCGATTTTCGCCCTGGCGGCGCTGGGCGGGTTGTGGCTCTATGCCCGGTACGGAACGGATTCGGCCGTGGCGGTCGAGGGGCGGTCGATTTTCAATTGGGTGCGGCTCCACTGGCGGCTCGACCCCGACAATTTCCGCACCAACTGGGCGATGCTCGCGATGTGCGTCCTCGCCGTCTGGCTCGACAGGGGGCGGCTCGCCGCCGCCCGCGTTTCGTCGTCGTGGCGGGGTACGGCCGTGGTGGCGCTGTCGCTTGCCGTCCACGTCATCGGCTTCCGCTCCCAGCTGCCGCGCCTGTCGCTCGCCTCCACGGCGACTGCGCTCTGGGGGCTCGCATGGGCGGTTTGGGGCTGGGATGTCGCGAAAATCCTCGTGTTCCCCGCCGGGTATCTGCTGCTGAGTTTCACGAACTCGCTTTTGGTCGAGGTCACGATGCCGCTCCGGCTCGCCGCGAGCAAGTTCGCGGTCGTGCTCCTGCAAGGCGTCGGCATAGCCGCCGCCAACCGCGGCACCGTGGTGCAATCGGCGGCCGGCGGCGGCTTCACGTTCGACGTGGCGGACGCCTGTTCGGGGCTGCGCTCGCTCGTCACCATGACGTCCCTCGCCGCGCCGTACGCCTGGTACACGCTTCGTGGCGCATGGCGCAAGGCCGCGCTGTTCGCGCTCTCGGTGCCGCTTGCCATGCTGGCCAACGCGCTCAGGATTTTCACGCTCGGCGTCGTAGCCGAATGGATCGGCATGAAACTCGCGATGCAGCTCTACCACGACCTTTCGGGCTACATCGTGTTTTTCCTCTCCATCATTCTCCTCACCACCGCAGGGTCGGTTTTAAACAAGGACTGGAAGGCGAAGATATGCGAATTTCGGCAAAAGAGGCGGCTCCAGGGCTGACGGCGGCGGCGCTCGTCGGCCTCGCGGCGCTGGTGCTTTCCGGCGGGCGCGTCATCTACGGCGACCCCAACGGAGACGTGCCGCTGGTGCTTCCGGAGAGGCTCGGCCCGTGGGTCGGCGAGGCGGTTTATTTCTGCCAAAACGACCAGTGTGCGCGGTCGTTCCCGGAGTCGTCGCTGCCGGAAGGCGGCGCGGGCAGCATGGCGTGCCCGGTTTGCGGCGGCGTGCTTTCGACCGTGTCGCTCGGCGAAAACAACCTGCTTCCGGCGCAGACGCCGATCTTCCGCAAGGTGTATTCACGCTCCGGCCATGGCAGCATAACGGCCACGGTCGTGTTTTCCGGCATGGAGCGGCGCTCCATCCACAGGCCGCAGGTGTGCCTCGTTAGCCAGGGCAACAAGATAATGGACGAGCGCACGGAGATGTTCGGCGCCGACGGCGAAAACGGCGGCGAAAGCGGCGGCGGCCATCCGCTCCGGATCCTGCGGCTGGCGTTTCAGGTGAAGGACCCCTCGACGGGGAAGACGGTTTCGCAAACGCCTTGCGTTTACGGATACTGGCTCTTCAATCCCGAGTTCGAGACCGTCCACCACCTCTCGCGGTTCGCGCGGATGCTCTGGGACAACTGCGTCCGCGCCTACAGGCCGCGCTGGGGCTACGCTTCGCTCAGTGCCGAGGTCGATCCCGCGAATCCCGAAGTCTGGCGCGACGACTTCGACGACTTCATCGGCCGCTTTTACCCGGTGATAACCGGAATCCGCCGTGAATTGGCCTCCCGGCACGGTGTGGCGATGCGCCTCTCCGGCTCGTCCGCGCAAGCCAACCGATATCGCGGTACGAACACCGTCACGACCGCAGCCGGTCACGACTAAAGCCTGGCGATGGCGAAAGGAAAACGCGCCGGAAGTCTCCGGCGCGTTTTCGTGCGTTCAGGGGAAGGCGCGCGCTACGATTCGGCGCTCTCCTTCGCGAGAGCCGCGCGGTACGCCTCTTCGTCGAAGTTTTCGACGCGCGCGACGCCTTCGCGCACCGCAGCGGCGGCGACGGCCGGGGCCACGAGCGAGCAGAGGCGGCGGTCGAACGGCTTGGGCAGGATGTACTTCGGCCCGAACGAAAGCGCTTCGCCGGCGTAGAGCGCCTTGGTGGCGTCGTCCGCCGGGATGCGCGCGGCGGCGGCAAGGGCGTCCGCCGCGGCGATCTTCATGCCCATCGTGATCTTGCGGGCGCGCACGTCGAGCGCGCCGCGGAAGAGGAACGGGAAGCAGAGGACGTTGTTGATCTGGTTCGGATAGTCCGAGCGGCCGGTCGCCATGACGTAAGGCTTGTCGCCCATGGCGGCGGCGACCTGCGCCGGCGTGATTTCCGGATCGGGGTTGGCGAGCGCGAAGATCGCGGGGTTTTCCGCCATCGTGGGAACCCATTCGGGGCTCACGGCGCCGGCGACGGAGACGCCGATGAAGACGTCCGCCCCCTTTAGGATCTCCTCCAGCGTGCGGCACGGGGTATCGACGGCGGCGAGGAGCTTGCGGCCGGAGAGGTCGGGGCGGCCCTTGTAGATGACGCCCTT
>JAFSUV010000040.1 GCA_017450425.1 Kiritimatiellia bacterium | reverse complement strand
GCGCAGGAAGCGGATCGCCGCCGCGTCGCGCACCGCAATGCGGCGGAAGTAGCAGGTGCGCGGGTCGGCGTTCTCGTCGTCGCGGACCCCGAACGCCCCGCCGTTGCCGCCGCTCGAAATCGCGTTGAACGCCTCCCTGTAGTAGCGCCGGTCGCGACCGAGCGCGAAACCGTGCGTCGAAAGGCGCACCACCACGCACCCCTGCGCCGCTTCGAGCGGACGCCGCGCGGAGGGATTGGGATTGGAATCGTCGTAGCCGTCGAAAACGACGACGACCGTGCCGGCGGCGTCCGGCGCGCCATCCGGCACCGCGACGAACCCCGACGCGGAATTTCCGCCCGGAATCGGCAACTCGAACGCGAACGACCCCTCGCCCGCGCGAGCGCGGAACTTCCGGTCAACAATCTTTTCCACCGGCACGATGCGGGCGGCCGACACATCGACCGAGCGCCCCTCGCTGCGGATGTCCTCCCAGAACTCATCGAACCCGTCAGGCTCCTCGGCGGCCTTGATCGACCCGATCGCCACACCGGCGCCGGCTGCGATCCTGGCCGAAACTTTCGCGGCGGCGGCGTTTGTCGCCCCCTGCGGCGCGACCGGACTGCCGGTCGCGGTCATCCGGATAAAGCCGGGCTCCGCGCCGTCGGCCGGGACCTTGAGCGGCTCGCCCGGCCTGGCCACGCCCCGCCCGGAGCCGATCGCGGCGCCGCCGCGCCAGAGCGTCCACTCCACCTCCGACTCCACCTCGGCGCCGTCCAGTGACCCGCTGAGATAGAATTTCACCTGATCGCCCGCCTTGTACGAAACGGGCCGCTTGTCGGTACCCGCCACGAGGGAAAAGCCCTGCGACCGCCCCGGAGCGGCCAGGGCGAGCGAAAACGAAATAAATGCCGTTGCGGCGATTTTTGAGTTCATGCCGCCGATATTACCACCAACGGCGGCCGTTCGCGCCCGGCGCCGCCCGCGCGGCTGCGGTATTGACTTTTCCCCCCGCATTTTCTAAACTTCCTTCGTTTCCGTTGCGGAGGCGGTTTTTGCCGTTTCCGGGCGGTTCTTTTGCATATCGAAGAAAAATCCGAAAGGCTTCCCCCATGGCAATCGATTTGGACAGCATCCTCAAGGCGCTGCAGCTCCAGCGCGGCATTTCGCGCGAGTCGCTCATCTCCATCATAGAAAACGCGGTGCAATCCGCCGCTCGAAAGAGCCTCAACACGTCCGGCGACGTCAGGGTGGTGGTCGATCCCGAGACGCTCGAAATCAAGGCCTGGCAGCGGCGTCTCGTCGATGACAACGTGCGCGGCACCGCCTACATCCCGCTTGCCGAAGCCCGCCGCGTGAAGCCCGACGCGCAGCCCGGCGACACGGTCGAGACGCCGTTCGACCCGCGCATACTGGGGCGCATCGCGGCGCTCGCCGCCAAGCAGGCGCTCGCACAGGGCATGCACGATTCGGAGCGCGACATCCTGCAGCAGCGCTACGCCGCCAGCGTCGGGCGCATCGTCCGCGCCCGCGTGGTGAGGGTGGCGCACAAGGACACGATCTGCACGATCGTCGGCACCGGCGGCGAAGCGATCCTCAAAGGCCGCGACCGCATGAAAACGGATCGCTTCCAGATGGACGACGAGTTTCGCGCCGTCATCCGCCACGTCGGAATGGAGCAGGACCAGCGCCGCATGGACGGCGACGAGCCGGGCGACGGCACGGAGCGCCTCGTGAACCGCCGCCGCGTGCGGATGATAGACGAACCGTCCAACAACCCGATCGTCAAGCTCTCCCGCACCGACGACACGTTTGTGCGCGCGCTCTTCGCGGAGCAATCGACCGAGATAAAGGACGGCATCATCGAAATCGTGGCGCTGGCCCGCCAGCCGGGCGTCAGGACCAAGCTCGCGGTGCGCACGCGCGATCCGAAGGTGGATCCGGTCGGGGCGTGCGTGGGCGTGCGCGGATCGCGCATCCGCCCCGTCATCCAGGAGCTCAACGGCGAAAAGATCGACATCATCGAGTGGGAGGAGGACATCGGCAAATTCGCCGTCGCGGCGCTCGCCCCGGCCGCGGTGCGCAAAGTCGCCGTCGATGCCGCGAGCCGCCACATCATCGCGTACGTCGAAAACGGCGGCCTCACGCCGGCCATCGGCCGCAACGGCATCAACACGCGCCTCGCGGCCGACCTTCTGAGCGCCGCCGGTCCGAAGTGGACGATTTCGCTGCGCGAGCTGAGCGACGAAGGGGAGACGGACGAAGAGCAGCGCGTGCGCGCCGCCCGCTTCCAGGCGCAGCTCGAGGAGCGCATCGCGACGCTCGCGGAGGCGCTTGAAATCGAGCCGGACGCCGCCCGCATCGTGGTGGGGCGCGGCTTCCTCACGCCGGACGGGATCATGGCGCTCACCCCGGCCGATTTCGCGGTCGCCATGTCCGAAGAGCGCGAAGACGGCAACGGCGCCGCGGTGCAGGGCCTCGACCCCGCATCTGCGGAAGCGCTGTGGAGCAAGGCCGAGGCGTACTTCGTGCGCGCGGCCGGCGGCGGCGAAGCCTCGAACTAGGCCGATTTTCAACGCAAGCAACGCATAGACCACGACACAATGAGACTCTTTGAACTAGCACAGGCGCTCAAGACCAGCGACCGGGACCTTTTCCGGCAGACGCAGGCTCTCGGCCTTGAAATCCCCAACATCGTGAGCGTGGTCGAAGAGGACGACGAGCGCAGGATACGCGACGCCTTCAAGCGTCCGCTCGAGGCGGACATCGTGGCCGAAAACCGGCGCGTCGCGGAAGCCCTCGCCGCCAAGAGCGCAGTCGCGGCGGGCATTGTCGCGACGGAGCGCGAAGCGGATGCGGCCGCCCTCGACGCGGCGCGCGAACGGGCGCGCAAGTTCCTGCGCCTTACGCACGAAGAGGTGGCCGCGCCCGTTCCGGCGGTC
>JAFSUV010000039.1 GCA_017450425.1 Kiritimatiellia bacterium | reverse complement strand
GGCGGCGGCGAGGTCGCGCTCGGTCTGCGCCACGCGCGCGGCGTCGCGGCCGCAGAAAAACAGGTTTTTCGCGCCGAGGGAAACGAGCCGCTCCGCGACGGCGCGGCCGATGCCGCTCGTGGCGCCGGTCAAGGCGACGTTTGCGAACGGACGCGCTTTCAACGCCGGAGGAAATGGTTGTCGATGAGCCGCGTCGAGCCGAACCACGCGGCCACGGCGACGAGCGTGCCCCTTTCGAGCTTCGCGACCGGCTCCAGGGTGTCCGGATCCACGGCCACGACGTAATCGATCTTGTCGGCCTTTTTTCCGATGGCCTTCCGCACCGTCGCGACCGCCCTGGCCGCGCTCTCGTTGCCGCGCAGCCAGTCTTCGCGGGCCTTGTCCAGCCCGGCGCTCAGCGAAAGCGCCCTCGCGCGCTCGCCCTCGCTCAAGTAAACGTTGCGCGAAGAGCGCGCAAGGCCGTCGGCCTCGCGCACGAGGGGCGCGCCCACGATCTTCACCGGCACGTCGAGGTCGCGCACCATGCGGCGTATCACGGAGAGCTGCTGCGCGTCCTTTTCGCCGAAGACCGCGACATCGCAGCGCGACGCGTTGAAGAGCTTCAGCACGACCGTCATCACGCCCGAAAAGTGGATCGGCCGGAACGCGCCGCACATCGTCTTGGAGAGCGACGACTCCACGACGCGCACCGTGGCGTCCGCCCCGTACATCTCCTGCGGCGTCGGCGCGAAAACGGCATCGACCCCCTCGGCCGCAAGAAGCGCGAAGTCGCGCTTTTCGTCGCGCGGATACTTGGCGAAATCTTCGTTCGGGCCGAATTGCGTGGGGTTCACGAACACCGACACGACTACGCGATCCGCCTTCTTGCGGGCAAGGCGCACGAGCGAAAGATGCCCTTCGTGCAAATACCCCATGGTGGGGACGAGCGCCACGGACTGCCCGGCCTCGTGCCACGAGCGCGACAGCCGCGACAGCGACTTTTTGGTGCGTACGGTTTTCATGGAGCGAATCAAAGCGGGGACTGTTCGCCGGAGGAGAAAAGCACCTGTCCGGTCGATGCATCGACGAACGCGAACGACTCGCTTTGCCGCATGGGTTCGCTCTTGAACGTGAGGCGGGCCGAATAGCCGCTCTGAATTTTCTTCACGAGCTCGGCGTCTTCGGTGCGGAGGCGGTCCAGGACCGACGGGTGGACGCAAATCTGGATGTCCGTCTGCTTCTCGGTCTCCGTGAGGAGGCTCGTGAGGGAGCGCAGCCGCCGCTGGATGTCAACCGAAAGCTGCAGCGGCGACTTGACGACGCCGTGGCCGCGGCAATACGGGCAGGTCTGGTGCATCTGCGAGAGCAGACTGCGGTCGAACCGCTGGCGCGTCATCTCGAGGAGCCCGAGCTCGCTTATCTGCGTGATGTTCGTGCGGGCCTTGTCGCGGCGGCAGGCCGCCTTGAGCGCCCGGTAAACCTGCTGCTGGTGCTTGCGGCTCTTCATGTCGATGAGGTCGAGCACCACGAGGCCGCCGATGTTGCGTATCCGCAGCTGCCGCGCCACCTCTTCGACGGCTTCGAGATTCACTTCGAGGATCGCGTCCTCCTGCGACGACTTGCCCTTGTGGCGGCCGGTGTTGACGTCAACGGCGATGAGCGCCTCGGTTTCGTCGATCACCAGGTAGCCGCCGCTGCGGAGCGGTATCTTGCGCCGGAACGCCTCCTCCAGCTGCGCTTCCACGCCGTAGTGGTCGAATATCGGATAGTTGCCGTCGTAGAGCTGCACGATCGTCTTCGCCCGGCGCGAAACGCGGGCGCATTCCGCGCGAATGCGCTCGTAAACCACGGGATCGTCCACGACGATGCGGTCCACGTCGCCCGTGAGCGAGTCGCGCACGACGCGCATCACGAGGTCCGGCTCTTCGTAAACCGCGCACGGCGCGGGCTGCTCCCGTATCGCGCGCTTCATCTCCTCGTACGCCGAAAGCAGTACGCGCAGATCCTTGACGAACGCGGTGTGCGAAACGCCCTGCCCGGCGGTGCGGACGATGAGCCCGCAGTCCTTCGGCACGAAGCGCTGGAGCCTGTCGAGGATTTTCTTGAGCCGCTTGCGCTCCTCCGAGTCGCCGATCTTGCGCGAAACGCCGCGCAGCGAGCCGCCCGGCATCAATACGAGGTAGCGACCCGGTATGGAAAGAGAGGCTGTGATGCGCGGCCCCTTCGTGCCGATCGGCCCCTTGGAAACCTGGACCGTCACCACGGAGCCGGCCGGAAACCGCTTGGCGATCTCCTCGTTCGTGAACTTCTTGGCCTTGCCGCCCCGGCGCTTGCCGCCGCCCTTGTCGGAGTCCTGCTGGTCGTCGCCGCCGGTCGCGTCGTCGTCGTCGAGCAGAGACTCGTCGTCGGGGTTCATGTCCCAGTAGTGCAGAAACGCATTTTTCTGCATTCCGATGTTGACGAACGCGGCCTGCAGGTCGTCCTGGAGGTTCTGGATGCGCCCCTTGAAAATCGATCCGATTATCTGGCGCTGCCCGGTATGCTCGACCTGGTACTCTTCGAGGCGGCCGTTTTCCATCACGGCAACGCGGGTTTCGAGCTTTTCGGCGTTGATGATTATCTCGCGGTCGGGGTGGTTTTCCACCCTCGTGATCCATTTGAGCTTGAAAAAATTCTTCCCGAACATGGCAAATTGAAAAAACTGTTGAAACTGGAAAACCCGGGAATGGCACCCGGCGATTGGAGAAAATACTCGTGCAAGGGGTATGGTATCAAAAAATGGGGAAATATGGTAATATTTGCCGCAGCGGCGGCATCCAGACCGGTTTTGGACGCCGCGTTTCGTGCGTTCCGCCGCCCATGGAGGCGCAAATGTTCGGCATAGACCCCCTTTACTACCTTTTTTCGCTCCCCGCCCTGCTGCTTTCGATGCTCTTCTCGGCGCGGGTGAAGTCAACATTCGCAAAATATTCCAAGGTGCGCGCCGATTGCGGCATGACCGGCGCCGAAGCCGCGGCGGCGATGCTTGCCCGCGAAGGCGTGAACGACGTGCGCATAAAGTCGGTGCAGGGGTTCCTCACCGACCACTACAACCCCGTCGATAACACGCTCAACCTTTCGCCCGAGGTTTACAAGGGCCGTTCGCTCGCTTCGCTCGGCGTCGCCTGCCATGAGGCCGGGCACGCGCTGCAGAAGGCTACGGCCTACAGGTGGATGGGGGTGCGGACGGCGCTCGTGCCCGCCGCGAACCTCGGCTCGCGCCTTTCGATGATCGTGTTTTTCGCAGGCCTCGCGCTGAGCGGCGCGTCGGGGCAGGTCGATCCGGCGACGGGCGAAATGGTGGCGGCGGGAAGCGGCCTCGGGATGATGCTCGTCAAGGCCGGGATCGTCCTCTTCAGCGCCGCAGTGGCGTTTTCCATCGTGACGCTCCCGGTGGAATGGGACGCCAGCGCCCGCGCCAAGAAGGCGCTCGTCGATGCCGGCATCCTTTCCTTCCGCGAAGAGCGCGGCGCCGCAGCCGTCCTCAACGCGGCCTTCATGACGTACATCGCGGCGGCGATTTCCTCGATAATGACCCTTCTCTACTTCCTCGTGCGCTCCGGTCTGATCGGCGGCGGACGCCGGCGGTAGGTTTGAAAACGGCGGACGAGTGGCGAAACGGCAGACGCGACAGACTTAGGATCTGTTCCGAGAGGGTGGGGGTTCGAATCCCCCCTCGTCCACAGAAAGGCCCGGTGCGCCAGGGCGCCGCCGCGGCGGGCTTGCGCGAAACCGGCGCAAAAAAAAGGGCTGACGCGCATCGGACGCATCAACCCCAAGCGAGTGGTGGGAGATAGTGGACTCGGACCACCGACCTTTTGCATGTCAAGCAAACGCTCTAACCAACTGAGCTAATCCCCCGGTCTGGGTGCGGCCGCGGAAACCGTGTGCCGCAAAACGGAAAGAAAGATACCTCATCCGGAGGAAAAAGTCAACAGAGATTTTCATCGCCGCTTTTCGCCGCCGGCAATGCTCACGAAAAGCCCTTTTTTCATATAATTACCGTTTTCGCGCACAATGCGTCGGCGCAATGGCTTTCGTCTCCGGGTGTCCGGACTGCGCCGAACAAGGGAAATCCACCTCAAATGTCCTGGTTTACTAAATCCTCCCCGGCCGCACCGCCAGAGCCGTTGCCGGACATCTGGCACGTCTGCTCCAAGTGCCAATCCCACATCTTCAAGAAGGAGTGGGAGGACGACCTCAAAGTCTGCCCGAAGTGCGGCCACCACGACCGCCTCGGCGCGCGCGAGCGCATTGCGCTTCTGGTGGATCCCGGCTCGTTCCGCGAGTTCGGCGAGGAAATACTCCCTTCCGACCCGCTGGGCTTTGCCGATGCGAAGGGGCCCTACGCCGCCAAGGCCGCCGCCGCCGTGAAGAAGCTCGGCCAGAGCGAATCCGTCGTGACCGGCTCAGGCGACGTCAACGGCAGGCGCATCGTGCTCGCGGTAATGGACTTCCGCTTCCTTGGCGGATCGCTTTCGACCGGCTGCGGCGAAAAGATAGTCCTCGCCATTGAACACGCCATCCAGTTCAAGCGGGCGTTCGTGATGGTGTCGGCCTCCGGCGGCGCCCGCATGCACGAAGGAATACTCTCGCTCATGCAGATGGGCAAGACGTGCGCGGCGCTGCAGCGCCTCGCCGCGGCGGGGCTTCCTTATGTGTCGATCCTCACCGATCCCACGACTGGCGGCGTGTCCGCCTCCTACGCGCTGCTTGGCGACGTCAACATCGCCGAGCCCGGCACCCTTATCGGCTTTGCCGGGCGCCGGGTGATCGAGACCACGATCAAGCAGAAGCTGCCGGACGATTTCCAGACGGCGGAATACCAGCGCGACCACGGCTTCGTGGACATCATCGCGCAGCGCAAGGACTTGAAGAGCGTCCTGGCGCGCGTCCTCGCCTATCGCGTCAAATAGGAGGCCGGAAATGACATCTTCTCCAGCGAAAAGAGTGGCAGCCTGGGATGTGGTGCAGCTGGCCCGCAATCCCGGGCGCCCGACGCTGCGCGACTACGCTTCGCGCATGTGCGACGAGTTCGTGGAACTGCACGGCGACCGCGTCGTTGCGGACGACCCGGCCATCGTCGGCGGCTTCGCCCGCATCGGCGACGTCCGCTTCATGCTGATCGGGCACCAAAAGGGCGGCTCGACCGAAGAGCGCATCGCGTGCCGCTTCGGCATGGCGAACCCCGACGGCTACCGCAAGGCGGACAGGCTGATGAAACTCGCCGAAAAGTGGGGGCTGCCCGTGGTGGCGCTCGTTGACACCGCCGGCGCGTATCCCGGCCTCGAGGCGGAGGCGCGCGGGCAGGGCGAAGCGATCGGGCGCAGTCTGCTCGTCATGGCCGGCCTGAAAACGCCGATCCTCGCGATCGTGACGGGCGAAGGCGGCTCCGGCGGCGCGCTCGGCATCGCGGTCGGCGACCGCGTCCTCATGCTCCGCAACGCGATCTATTCCGTAATCTCCCCGGAGGGCTGCGCCTCGATCCTGTGGCGCGACGGCGCGAAGGCGCCGGAAGCGGCGGAGGCGCTCAAAATCACGGCCCCCGATTTGATGGAGCTCGGCGTCGTGGACGGCATCGTCCCGGAGCCCGACGGCGGCGCCCACGCCGATCCCGCGCTTGCCATCGCGCTCGTGCGCGAGGCCGTGCTCGAAAACCTGCGCAAACTCTCCGACGGCCCCTCCGGCGACCGTCTCGTGGAGGCGCGGTACCGCAAACTCCGCGCCATGGGCGCGTTCGATCCGAAAAAGGCAGTCAAGGCGTAGCCCCTCCGGCCCGTCCCCGCTCCCGGCTCCGGCCACTGCCGCAACACAAGGTTTCACACCATGAAAAAGACGAAGAAAATCTCCGCTCCCGGCCCGCATCGCGTGGCCCCGATCGACGACGCCGTGCTGCTCGGCAACCGCGTCCCGCTCCGCATCACCGACACCACGCTGCGCGACGCGCCGCAGTCGCTTTGGGCGACGCGCATCCGCACGAAGGACATCCTCGAAATCATCGATGTCATGGACGGCGCCGGCTACTACTCGCTCGAGTGCTGGGGCGGCGCGACTTTCGACGTGTGCCTGCGATTCCTGCGCGAAAATCCGTGGGAGCGTCTGCGCGAAATCAAGGCGCACGCGAAGAACACGCCGTTGCAGATGCTCATCCGCGGCCAGAACGTCCTCGGCTACCACAACTACCCGGACGACCTGCTGGAGCGCTTCATCGCGCTCGCGGCCAAAAACGGCATCGACATCTTCCGCACGTTCGACGCCCTCAACGACAACCGCAACATCGAGCGCTCCGTCGCGTTCATCAAGAAATACGGCGGCCACGCGCAGGGCACGATCGCCTACACGGTTTCGCCGGTCCACACGATCGACGAATTCGTGCGCATCGCGCGGGAGCAGGAGCAGATGGGCGTCGATTCGATCTGCATCAAGGACATGGCCGGAATCCTCGCGCCGCTCGACGCGCGCCGCCTCGTCTCTGCCCTCTGCAAGGAAATCTCGATCCCGATCCAGATCCACTCCCACTCCACGAGCGGGATGGCGACCGCCACATACCTCGCCTCGGCTCTCGCCGGCGCCGGCGCGGTCGATTGCGCCATTTCCTCGATGGCCGGATTTTCGTCGCAGCCCCCGGTCGAGACGATCGCCGCGATTTTCGCCGACAGCGGCGTCGCGCCGCAGCTCGACATGGAGAAGATCGCGGAGATCAACCGCTACTTCAAGGGGCTGCGCCCGATCCGCGAGCCGTCGCACCGGATGCACGACATCATCGATCCCGGCATCCTGAGCCACAAGATCCCCGGCGGCATGATTTCGAACCTGCGCTCGCAGCTCTCGCAGCAGGGCGCGCTCGACCGCATCGGCGAAGTCATGGAGGAAGTGCCCCGCGTCCGCGCCGACCTGGGCTACCCGCCGCTCGTCACCCCGACCTCGCAGATCGTCGGCGTCCAGGCCGTCCTGAACGTCCTCGCCGGCAAACGCTACG
>JAFSUV010000038.1 GCA_017450425.1 Kiritimatiellia bacterium | reverse complement strand
CGCAGTCGCCGGTCGCGCCGCCGACACACCACCAGGTGTCGCGCGGCCGCGCCGTGCGCAAAATGGTCGAAAGGAACGACGAAGTGGTGGTTTTGCCGTGCGATCCGCAGACGGCGAAGGTCTTGAACCGCCGCGACACGGCGGCAAGGACGTCGCCGCGGGCGAAAACCGGGATGCCGGCTTCGCGGGCGGCGGCGAGTTCCGGGTTCGAGTCGTGCACGGCCGGGGTGCGCACGACCATCGCGAGATCGCGCCCCCGCACGTGCGCTTCGGAATGGCCCGCCGCAGTTTCCACGCCGCAGCGGCGAAGCCAGTCGAGAAGCCCGCCGGGCGTCGCGTCGCAGCCATCCACGCGCCATCCCGTCTTCGAGAGGATGAACGCGAGCGCCGCCATGCCGACGCCGCCGGCGCCGACGAAATGGGCCGCGGCCGGTGCGTCCAGCAGCGCTTCCAAGTCCGCCCCGGTTTTTCGAACCGTGCCGGCGCGGCCACCGCTCCCGCAAACGCATTCCATCGCCGGGCAGCGTCAGCAAGCGGGATCGCCGGGACGCACGGGGGCGATCGGCGACAGGACGGCAAGCCCGGTCGCGGGGTCGCCCGCCGTGAGCACCATCCCTTCGGAAACGCCAACGCCCTTCATTTCCCGCGGCGAAAGGTTTGCGACGAAGACGACCTGCCTGCCGTCGAGAACCGACGGATCGGGATAGGCGGAGCGGATGCCGGAAAAGATCGTCCTGTGTCCGAGCGGCCCGCAATCGAGCTCGAAGCGCACCAGTTTCTTGCTCTTTTCGACCGCAGTGCAGCGCTCGACCTTCGCGACGCGCAAGTCCACGGCGTCGAACGCCGGAAACGCGATCGCCGGCTTGACTGCGGGGCAGGCGGCTGCATTGGCCGGAGCGGCGGCCGCGGCGTTTTTTTGCGAGTCGGCTGAAGGCGGCGGCTCCGTCGGTTTGGAATCTTCGACCATAGCCTCCACGGCGGCGGGATCGATCCGCTCCGCGAGGTATTCGTAGGCGCCGATCGTCCGCCCGGCGACGCTTTCGCCGAGGCTTCCCCAGGTCCATGCGCTTTCGCCGAAGAGTTTCGCCGCCTTTTCGGCGTACGCGGGGAGGATCGGGGCCAGATAGATCGCCATCGCGCGGAACGCGGCGAGCACGGCGGAAAGGACGGGGCGGGTGGCCTCGGGATCCGTCTTGATCGTCTTCCACGGCGCGTGCCGGTCGAAATATTCGTTCGCGGCGTTGGCGATGCGGCAGACTTCCACCGGGACTTGCGAAAACTTGCGCTCCTCGTACAGCGCGGCGATGGCGTCGGAGCGGGAAAGCGCGGCCTTTACGAGCGCCGCGCCCTCTTCGTCCAGATCCCCGATGCGCCCGTCGAGACGCTTGCCGAGCATCTGCGCGCCGCGCGAAGCGAGGTTGGTGATCTTGCCGACGAGGTCGGAATTGACGCGCTGGGCGAAGTCGTCGAGATTCAGGTCGATGTCGTCCGTCGTGTTGTTGATCTTGCAGGCGTAGTAGTAGCGCAGGGCCGCAGGGTCGAGGTGCTTGAGGTAGGTCTGCGCCGAGATGAACGTGCCGCGGCTCTTGCTCATCTTTTCGCCGTTCACGGTGAGGAAGCCGTGCACGAACACGCGCGTGGGGCCTTCATAGCCCGCGGCGTGGAGCATCGACGGCCAGAACAGGCAATGGAAGCGCACGATGTCCTTGCCGATGAAGTGGTAGCGCTCCGCTTCGGGGTCGCCCCACCACTCGTCGAATTTTTCGCCGTGCTTCGAACACCAGTTTTCGAGCGACGCGAGGTAGCCGACCGGCGCGTCGAGCCACACGTAGAAGTACTTGCCCGGCTTGCCGGGTATTTCAAAGCCGAAATACGGCGCATCGCGCGAAATGTCCCACGGAAGGAGCTTCTGGTCTTCCCCGAACCATTCGCAAAGCTTGTTCGCGACATCCGTCTGCGTGTGGACGGGAAGCCACTGCTTCAGGTAGTCCCGGTATTTCGCGAGGTCGAACAGGATGTGCTCCGTTTCGCGAGTCTCGAGCGCGCGCGAACCGCACGTGGCGCAGTGCGCGTCCTTCAGGTCGGCGGGGCTGTAGGTCGTGCCGCAGCGCTCGCAGTTGTCGCCGTACTGCTCGGCGGCCCCGCAGTTGGGGCAGGTCCCCTTCACGAACCTGTCGGGCAGGAACATGGCGCAGTCCGGGCACCAGAGCTGGGCGACGTTTTCGTGGCGGAGGGCGCCGGCGTTTTCGAGCTTCGCGTAGATGTCCTCGCAAAACGCCCTGTTTTCCGGCGTGTTCGTGCTGTAGTAGTTGTCGAACGACATCTGGAACGCCGAGAAGTCGCGGACGTGGCGCTCGCGCATTTCGGCGATGAGCGCCTCCGGCGCGCGCCCCTCCTTGCGGGCTCTGATCATAATCGGCGTGCCGTGCGTGTCGTCCGCGCAGACATAGCACACCTTGGCGCCGCGCATGCGCTGGAAACGCACCCAGAAATCGGTCTGGAGATACTCCACCAGATGCCCGATGTGGATGTCGCCGTTGGCGTATGGCAAGGCGGACGTGACAACGATTTTTCTCTGTTCCATGTGCAAAACCTCCCGTATCCGGCGCACCCGCCCCGCTAATTGCCGCGAGATGCGCCCATGTCGCGCAAAAGTCTAGCAGACGCCGCGATTCAAGTCAAAAGACAGGTTGCGCACGAGACCGTTTCCTGCTAAATTGCGCGGCAACGCACGGGCGAAAGACCCCGGTTGTTTCGGGGACTGTCCGAGGCGCAACACAAGGATTATCGAAGATGGACTCCAACACGCTGCGGCACAGCGCCGCGCACGTCATGGCATACGCCGTGTCGCAACTCTGGCCGGAAACGAAACTCGACATCGGCCCGGCGACGGACGACGGCTTCTACTACGACTTCGACTTGCCGCATCGTCTCGGCGAGGAGGATTTCGCCGCGATCGAGGGGAAAATGGCGGAAATCGCCGCCGCCGACTATCCCTTCGAGCGCATCGAGATGGAGCGCGAAGAGGCGAAGAAGTTCCTCGAATCGCGCGGCCAGACCTACAAGGTCGAGCGCCTGGCGGACATCCCCGAAGGCGAAGCGGTGTCGTTCTACAAATGCGGCGACTACTGGGATCTGTGCCGCGGGCCGCACGTGCCGTCCACGGGGTGCGTGAAGGCGTTCAAGATCATGTCGGTCGCCGGTTCATACTACCGCGGCATCGAAACCAATCCCATGCTCCAGCGCCTCTACGGCATCGCGGCGGAGTCGCAGGCGGAAATCGACGCGATCGTGGCCCGCATCGAAGAGGCGAAGCGCCGCGACCACCGCCGCCTCGGCGTCGAGCTCGACCTCTTCCACCTCGACCCGGAGGATCCGGGCCAGATTTTCTGGCACCCGAAGGGCTGGGCCGTTTACACGGTCCTTCAAAACTACATGCGCGACAAAATCCGCCGCGACGGCTACCAGGAGGTGAACACTCCGGCGATCATGCCGCGCAGCCTGTGGGAACGCAGCGGCCACTGGGGGCACTACCAGAAGAACATGTTCGTCACGGAGAGCGAAAAGCGCGTCTTCGCCGTAAAGCCCATGAACTGCCCCGGCGCGCTCGAGATCTTCAACAGCCGCCTGCGCTCCTACAAGGACCTGCCGCTGAGGCTCGCGGAGTTCGGCCACTGCGCCCGCAACGAGCCGAGCGGAACGCTGCACGGCATCATG
>JAFSUV010000037.1 GCA_017450425.1 Kiritimatiellia bacterium | reverse complement strand
ATGGGTGCTAACATTCGCTCCGTTTGCCGCACCGGGCGTTATTTCCGGCGGCGGGCATCGGGGCGTGATAGCCAAGCGGTTAGGCAGAGGACTGCAAATCCTTCTAGAGCGGTTCGACTCCGCTTCACGCCTCCAATTTTTTTCAGCAGCATTCGCCGCCGGACGCGCGGCGGCACGGTAAAGGAGGGGTTTGATCCATGAAAGCGCGGACGTTCGTGGATACGGTGCGTCTCCATGCAAAAGCCGGCGACGGCGGCGACGGCGCCGCTTCGTTCCGGCACGAGAAGTTCGTGCCGTTCGGCGGCCCTGACGGCGGCGACGGCGGGCGCGGCGGCGACATCGCACTCGTGGGGGACGAGGACGTGGATTCCCTCGTCGCCATCTGGCACGAGCCCGAACGGCGCGCCGGCAACGGCGGGCGCGGCATGGGGCGCTACCGGCACGGTGCGGACGGATCGAGCGTACGCATACCGGTGCCGCTCGGCACCGTGGTAAAGGACGAGCAGACGGGTCGCGAGCTTGGCGAAATCGTCCGCCACGGCGACACCATGATCGTGGCGAAAGGCGGTGCCGGCGGCGCCGGAAACGTCCATTTCAAGAGTTCGACGAACCAGGCACCCACGCGCTTTACGGAAGGCAAGCCCGGAGAGGAGGCGTTTCTCCGGCTCGACCTGAAGCTCCTCGCCGACGTGGGCCTCGTCGGCTTCCCGAGCGCCGGCAAGTCGTCGCTGCTGCGCGCGGTCACCGCAGCGCACCCGAAAGTCGCGGCGTATCCGTTCACCACGCTCCGCCCGATAATCGGCACCGTGGTTTTGCCGGACGAATTCGCGTCCTTCCGCATTGCCGACATTCCGGGAATCGTCGAAGGCGCGCACGACGGCATCGGACTCGGCGATGCGTTCCTGCGCCACATCGAGCGCTCGGCCGTCCTCGTGTTCGTCATCGACATGGCCGGGGTCGATGGGCGCAAGCCTTGGGACGACTTCGAAACCCTCCTTTCCGAACTTCGCGCGCGCGACCCGGCGCTGCTTGAGCGGCCCCGCATCGTCGCGGCAAACAAGATGGATCTCGAGCAGGCCCGGGAAAACCTGCCGCTCTTCGCGGAGCGCACCGGCGTAAACGCCGTTGAAATCTGCGCCGCCGACGGCTCCGGGCTGGACGCCCTTGTGCAAAAACTGGTCGCGCTCGTAAAGCCGCGGCCGACCGGTGCCGGGCGTGAAGGGGGCGCAACCATCCAGACTGCCGCCGCCGGCGCGGCACCGGCGCGCAAAGCGGCGGCGCGGAGGCGCCCGGCGGGCGAAGCCGCAAAAGCGCGGCACGAAAAGACCGGGCGCGAATCCACACCCGGCCACACGCCGCCGCGCCCCATCGAAGGGCGCGGCGAAGCGCCGGGCGCGGTCGATGTCGTTTCAGGCGACGTCGTGGCGCGTCTCGGCACTTTTCTGCGCCGTTAGCGCCGGCGGCCTCCAAATCCGCAAAAGCGAAGCCCCGGAAAAGAGGCTTGTCCCTCTTTTTCGAGCGATAGCGGCGCACTCGGCAGTCTTGCATTTCCTCCATGTTTTCAATTTTGTCACACAGAGGCACAGAGGCACAGAGTTTATTGACCATCTCCTCGCGACATCCCGATCAAGGCGGCTCCGCCGCCGCCGAAATCCCGGCGCGACATCCCGATCAAGGCGGCTCCGCCGCCGCCGAAATCCCGGAGCGATATCCCGATCAAGGCGGCTCCTCCTCCGCCGAAATCCCGGCGCGACATCCCGATCAGGGCGGCTCCGCCGCCGCCGAAATCCCGGCGCGACATTCCGATCAAGGCGGCTCCGCCGCCGCCGAAATCCCGGAGCGATATCCCGATATCCCGACATCCCGCAAGTCCGGCACCCTTTCTCCCCAGCCCTCGGGCGCGTCCCTACCAGACTGGTCCTACCAGACTGGTAGGGGCGTTTCCACGAAACGCCCGTTTGCGGACGCCAGAGGT
>JAFSUV010000036.1 GCA_017450425.1 Kiritimatiellia bacterium | reverse complement strand
GAATCTCTGCGGCAAGACCGACTTGAAGGGCTTCGCGGCGTCGCTTGCGCTTTGCGATGTCGTTCTCTGCAACGACAGCGGCGGGATGCACCTGGCGTCGGCTTCGGGCACGGCGGTCGTCGCGGTCTTCGGCGTCACCGACCCGGAAAAGACAGGGCCCATCGGGCGCAACGCCACCGTGGTGCGCGCGCCGGGGGTCGTGCCGTCCCGCGCCGTCGGCCGCGACGACAGCGCCGCCATCGCCGCATTGGCGTCGATCGACGCCAAGACCGTGGCCGACGCCGCAGTCGCGGCGCTTCGCGGGCAAGCCGCGCGAAACCGGTGATCGCGCTATGCCGCGACCTTGCGGCGACCGCGCAGGATGATGTCGTTGCGCCCCGGGCCGGTTGAGAAAAACGTGACCGGCACGCCGAGGTTTTTCTCGATCCAGAGGACGTAGTTGCGGGCGTTTTCCGGAAGCGCGTCCCAGTCGCGCGCACCGCGGATGTCGCACTTCCAGCCGGGGAGCTTTGCGATGACCGGCTTCGCGCCGTCGAGGAACGGAGTCGGCGGGAAAGTCTCGACGCGCTTTCCGTCGATCTCGTACGCGACGCAGACCGGCACTTCGTCGAGGTATCCGAGCGCGTCCACGAGCGTGAGGGCGATTTCAGTCGCGCCCTGCATCTCGCACCCGTAGCGCGTGGCGGGCAGATCGAACCAGCCGACCCGCCGCGGGCGCCCCGTCGTCGCGCCATATTCGCCCTTGTCGCCGCCGCGGCGGCGGAGCTCCTCCGCTTCGTCCCCGAAAATTTCGGAAACGAACGGCCCGGCGCCGACCGCGCTCGAATACGCCTTCACGACGGTAATCACGTCGGTGATCGCGTACGGCGGAATCCCGGCGCCGATGGAGGCGTAGCCGGCAAGCGGAGATGAACTCGTCACCATCGGGTAGATGCCGTGATCCGGATCCTTCAGGGTGCCGAGCTGGCCCTCCAGAAGGATTCGCTTGCCGTCGCGGATGGCGTCGTGCAGGAGTTTGTTCGTGTCCGTCGCGTAGGGCCGGACGATCTCGGCCAACTCGGCGAGTTCCCGCTTCACGGCGGCGGGATCGAGCGCGGGCTGGCCGTAAACCCCGGTGAGCATCGGGTTTTTGCGGTCGCAGAAAAGCTTTATGCGGTCGTCCATCTTGTCCAGATGGAAAAGCTCGCAAACCTGAAACCCGATCTTCGAAAACTTGTCGGCGTAAAACGGCGCGATGCCGCTGCGGGTCGATCCGAACGACGCCTTCCCGAGGCGGATTTCCTCAAGCGCGTCGAGTTGCTTGTGGATGTCGAGAAGAACCTGCGCCCGGTACGAAACCGCCAGACGCGGCTCGATCCCGGCCTCCTTGAGATCGGCGACCTCCTTGGCGAAGGCGCGGACGTTGAGCGCGACGCCCGGCCCGATCACATTCGTCACCGCAGGGTTGAAGCAGCCGGACGGCAGGAGGTGCAGGGCGAAGCGGCCCTTGTCGTTGATGATGGTGTGCCCGGCGTTCGCGCCGCCCTGGAAGCGCACCACGATGTCCGACTCCCGCGCGAGAAGATCGGTCATTTTGCCCTTGCCTTCGTCACCCCAGTTCGCGCCTACGATCGCTGTAGCCATTTGAATTCGGAAAATCGGAAAAACGCTTTTCTGCACCGCCGCCAGCGGGCGATGCGATCTGATTGGTGCCGGAGGAGGGGATCGAACCCTCATGCCCGCGAAGGCGGCGGATTTTGAGTCCGCTGCGTCTGCCATTCCGCCACTCCGGCAGGAACGGCGCGCGATTTTATCAGAATCCAAACCCCGTTTCAACCGTGAGCGCGCCGTTCACGTCGCGCCGTTCGTGGTAGAATTCCGCGCCTGTCCGGCACACCATGTCGGCGTGCCGGAGTTTCACCGAAAAAAAAGAAATGAAAAAAGGCAAACGCCAGTTCAACATTGCCATCTGCGGTTTGGGCGGGATGGGCAACTGGCATCGTCAAACGATTGAAAAAATCGAAAACCTGCATCTTGCGGGCTCCTTCGACATCGATCCGGCCCGGCAGAAATTCGCGGCCGACAACGGCGTGCACGTTTACGGCAGCTACGAGGAATTGCTTGGCGACGATTCCGTCGATATCGTGACGATCGCGACGCCGAACGATTTTCACAAGCCGCTGGCGATCCAGGCGCTTCAGGCCGGCAAGAACGTGGTGGTGGAGAAGCCGGCCGCGATGTCCAGCGCCGAGTTCCGCGCCATGGCCGACGTGGCGGACGCCACCGGGATGCTCCTCACCGTGCACCAGAACCGCCGCTGGGACGACGACTTCGTCACCGCCCGCGAGGTTTTTCGCGGCAGCATGCTCGGCCCCGTGTTCCGCATCGAGTCGCGCGTGCTCGGCAGCCGCGGCATACCGGGCGACTGGCGGCAGCTGCCGGAAAAGGGCGGCGGCATGATCCTCGACTGGGGCGTCCACCTGCTCGACCAGATCCTCCAGATGGTCCACGAGCCCATCCGCACGGTTTACGCGACTGTCGATCATGTGACGAACGAGCTGGTGGACGACGGCTTCTACGCCGATTTGACTTTCGCTTCCGGTCTCGTGGCGCATGTCGAAGTCGGCACGAGCCACTTCATAAGCATGCCCCGCTGGCGCATCTACGGGCGCGACGGTTCGGCGGAGGTGAACTGGGGCAGCACCGGGCGCATCGTGTGCGTGACCGACAGGTCCAACGAGGACGCCGTGCCGATCGTCACCGCCGCGGGGCTGACCAAGACGATGGCGCCGCGCACGGAGGACACGATAAAGACGTTCGATCTGCCGCCCGTGAAGTGCGACATCCTCGACTACTACCGCAATGTCATGGACGCCATCGACGGGCTTGCCCGGATCGAGGTCAAGATCCCCGAAGTGCTTCGCGTGATGCGGCTTATGGAAACCGTGCGCCTCAGCGCCGAGAGCGGGAAGGTGCTGCCTTTCGAGGAGGCTTAGAGAAGCGGTGGCGGCCCGGCAACTCTCGATTCTCGTCGTCGATGACGAGCGCAACACCCGCGAAGGACTCGCGCGGGCGCTGAAGCCGTCGTGGCGCGTCTCCACCGCCGATTCCGCTTCGGCCGCGCTCGCGCAAATCGAGGCGGAGGCGCCGGATGTGATGCTGTCGGACGTGCGGATGCCCGGCGACGACGGCCTTGCGCTCCTCAAGCGCGTCCGCGAGCGCTATCCGGCCGTCGTCTGCATCATGCTCACCGCCTACGGCTCGGTGGAAACCGCAGTCGAGGCGATGAAGCTCGGCGCGCAGAACTTCCTCACCAAGCCGGTCAACCTCGACCAGCTCGACATGGTGCTCGCGCAGGCCGTCAGGGCGCGCGATCTGGAGCGCGAAAACCGGGATCTGCGCCAGCGGCTCGACAAGCGCTACGGCATGGACGGCATAGTCGGCTCTTCGCCGGCGATGGAGGCGCTTTTCGACACCATCCGCCAAGTGGCTCCGACACAGGCGACGGTCCTCATCGAGGGCGCGAGCGGCACCGGCAAGGAGCTTGTCGCGCAGGCGATCCACCATCTTTCGCAGCGCTCCGCCGGCCCGTTCGTGGCCGTGCACTGCGCCGCGCTGTCGCCGACGCTCCTGGAGAGCGAGCTCTTCGGGCACGAAAAGGGCGCGTTCACCAACGCCCTGTCGCAGCGCAAGGGGCGCTTCGAGCTGGCGCAGGGCGGCACGCTCTTTCTCGACGAGGTGGGCGAAATCGCGCCGGAAGTGCAGGTAAAGCTCCTGCGCGTGCTGGAGACGCGCTCCTTCGAGCGCGTCGGCGGAACCGAAACGCTGGAGGCGGACATACGCATCGTCGCCGCAACCAACCGCGACCTTGCGGCGGAAGTCGCCGCCGGGCGCTTCAGGGAGGATCTGTATTTCCGGCTCAACGTCGTCGAGATAAAGATGCCGCCGCTCGCCAGCCGCACGTCCGACATTCCGCTCCTCTGCAACCATTACTTGAAGATTTTCGCCGACGCGAACGGCAAGGAAATCGCGGGGATCGAGCCGGCGGCGATGGCGCTGCTGCAGACGTATCCGTGGCCTGGCAACGTGCGGGAACTGCGCAACGCGATGGAGCGCCTCGTGGTGTTTTCCCGCGGCGGCGCGATAACCGCCGCAGACATTCCCGCCGGCATCCGCGAAGGGGCGGAGCGGGCGCTCTCGACATCCGGCGGCCCGGCCGCGCCGGCTGCGGCCGGACAG
>JAFSUV010000035.1 GCA_017450425.1 Kiritimatiellia bacterium | reverse complement strand
GTGCCACCGGCTCCTGTCCTTCTCGAGAAGCGTGAAGACGAGCCCGTTTGCGTCAACCGCCAGGCTCTCGGAGAAGAGCTTCGCCGCCGGCACCCTGTCGCGCGCCACGATCCGGACGCGCCCCGGAAGCGTTTTGCCCACTTCCGCCTCGGCTATGTTGAGCGTCGAGTCGAGCCGCCGCCGCCGCGCCTCGGCGGCGCTGAAGGCGAACAGGTTCACGCCCTCGCGCAATCCCGTTATGTCGCGAATCTCCTCCGGCGTTTTCGCGAGACCCGTCTCGATCTCCACTTCGCGCACCTCCCATTTCGGATTGTGCGAAAACGCGGTCCGCCAGAAAAGCCCCCAGCCCGCCGCGACTGCGAGGGCGACGGCCACCGCCGCGGCGGCGTGCACCGCTGCGCGATGCTTCACGCCGCGTCCTCCACGAGCCTTGCGCAGAGCGCCGGGAAGGAGATGCCGGCCTTCTCGGCAGCCTTCGGCAGGAGACTGTGCGACGTGCAGCCCGGAATGGTGTTGTTCTCCAGCACGAACACGGCGCCGTCGTCCGCGACCCGCATGTCGATCCGCCCCAGGTCTCTGCCGCCAACGGCGCGGTATGCCGCGACGGCGATTTCGCGGGCGCGGCGGCAGAGCGCCGCCTGTTCAGGCGAAGCGCCGAACTCCGGGAACGCATAGCGCGTGCCGGCGTCGTCCGAATACTTCGCCTCGAAGTCGTACCAGCCTGCGGCCGGGAGGATCTCCACGACGGGCAGCGCCTCGCCGCCGCCAATCACGGGGACGGTCCATTCGCGCCCGGCGATGAACTTCTCGACGAGTATTTCCTCGTCGCACTCCGCCGCCTTGCGCACGGCGGCCGGCCACCCGGAGGCGTCGTGGACGATCGAGACGCCGACGCTCGACCCTTCGCGCGGCGGCTTCGCGACGAGCGGGAACGGCAACGGCGGATCGGGGATTTTTCCGCCGGCGCCGGGCGCGCGCACGACTGCGCCTTCGGGGATCGGCACCCCGGCGGTTGCGAACGCCGCGCGCGAGAGGATTTTGTCGAAAGACACCTTTGCGGCGCCGGGGCGGCAGCCCACGTACGGCACGCCCAGCGCCTCAAGCGCGCTTTGCGCGCCGCCGTCCTCGCCCCATGCGCCGTGCAAGGCGGGGAACACCGCTTCGGTTCCCGGCGGCAGCTCGAACGCGCAGTCGCGCCCCGCCACGACCGGCCGGGCGTCGTACCCGGCGCTGCGGAGCGCCTCCGTCACGGCGCTGCCGGACAAAAGCGAAATCTCGCGCTCGCTCGACGGCCCTCCCATGAGAACCGCCACCCGGTGGAATCTGGCCACTTCAAAGGCCCTCCGCCTTGAGCACCGCCCGCACGGCGCGCTTTGCGGGCAGAGGCGCCACGGCGCTGCGGATGGAGGCGCCGAAAAAGCCCGGCGAAAGGAGCGAGCGCAAAAGCCCGCCGCCTTCGTCGTAAACGACATAGCGCGGCGTCTTCCCGCCGAGACGGTTTGAGACCTCGGCCTTTGCGTCGTCAAGGTAGCCGATCGCATCGACGAGACCGGCGCCTTTCGCTTCGCCCGCCGTCATCACGCGCCCGTCGGCGACGCTCCGCACCGCGCCCTCTTCGAGGCCGCGCCCGTCGGCGACGAGCGAAACGAAGCGCGCGTGCATTTCGTCGATCTGCTTCTGGAGCATCTCCTTCTGCTCCTGCGTGAGGTCGTCGAACGGCGACAGGAGGTTTTTGTTTTCGCCGGAAACGATGGCGACTTCCCTGACGCCGATCTTGTCGGCGAGCCCCCGGATGTTCAAGGCGGACATCTTCACGCCAATCGACCCCGTGATCGTGGTCGGTTGGGCCACGATGAAGTCCGCTGCGGCGCAGATGTAGTACGCGCCGCTCGCCGCCGTGCCTCCCATGAGCGCCACGACGAAGCGCGCCGCGCCGTTGCCGCCGGGCGCGGCGCGAAAGTCCTTGAGCGCCTTCCACACCTCGTCGCTCGCCGTGATTTCGCCGCCGGGGCTGTCGATCTCGAGGAAGATGCCGCTGATGCGGTCGTCGAGCGTCGCCTTGCGTATGGCGCGCAGCGCTGCGGCGGAAGTGCCGGAATCGGATTCCCAGGGAGCGGGATCGCCGCTCGACGAAACGATCTCGCCGACTATCGGCACCGCGAGCACGAGAGGCGCGTTGTCGCCCGGCTCCTCGCCGGCGCGCGACAGGTTGAGCTCCGCCACGTCCGTAAGCTCCAGGTCTTCGACGCACTCCGGCTCGCCGCCCTGCGGCAGGAGCGCCGCGAACGATTCGGGCTCCAGTTTCGACACGGCGCGCGAAAAGCACCATACCGCGACAAGCGCGAATGCGATGTGCGCGGCGACGATCACGAACGATGCGACGAGGCATCCGTGCCAAAGCCGCCCCAGGGCGCGGCGGCAGCCGTTGGTGGCGTTTTCCGGTTCGTTCATTTTTCCTTTGCGGTGGGTGGCGGCTCGCGGCCGAGGCGCGCGAGCACTTTTTTGAGATCTTCCCAGACGACGCGCTTCGCGGCCGGAGCCCGCAGCAGATACGCAGGGTGGAACGTCGGCATGAGCGGCACCCCGTCGAAGGAGGTCCACAGGCCGCGGATATTGGAGATGTTGGCGGCGGCGTCCCCGGACAGGCCGCGGTAGGCCGTCGTGCCGAGCGCCACGATCGTACGCGGCTTGACGAGCGCGATCTGCCGCCTGAGGAACGGCAGACAGTGCGCCATTTCCTCCGGGGTCGGAGTGCGGTTGTCCGGCGGCCGGCACTTGAGGACGTTTGCGATGAACACGTCCTGGCGGGAGTATCCCATCGCGGCGATCATTTTGTCGAGCAGCTGCCCGGCGCGGCCTACGAACGGCTCGCCCCGCCTGTCCTCGTCGCGCCCCGGCGCTTCGCCGACGAACATGATGTCCGGCCCGGCGCCGTTTCCGACGCCCGGCACCGGGCGGGTGCGGGTCGCGGCGAGTGCGCACAACGCGCATTTGCCGACTGCGGCCGCGACGGCTTCGAGATT
>JAFSUV010000034.1 GCA_017450425.1 Kiritimatiellia bacterium | reverse complement strand
GCCGCGCCATTCAGACCGGCCGCCGCCGTCAAAGCCGCTTGCATGGCGCAAACGAATCCACCTAACGGACTGCGCGGCATGGTGCGCACAACCTCAATCCCTGGTTGTTGAGCGTCGAGCCGGTCACGCCGGACGCGGAATCGGCGGAATAGTTCGGGGCGTTGCCGAGGATCGCATGCGTCGTGCAGCGCAGCGCCGGCGAATCGAATGCGCCGCCGCGCCGGACGCGCTGCGTCCCGCTTGCCACTCCCGTTGGATCGGTCTGGTCGGCCATCGTGTAGCCGCCATTCCAGTCGCTGCACCACTCCCAGACGTTGCCGAGCGTGTCGTAGAGACCGTAGGCGTTGGGGGCGAGGAGTCCGACATCGTGCAGGGCCGCGGTCTGCGTGTCGCCGGCGGTGGAACCGGAGTTGTAGCCGTACCAGGCAATGGCGTCGAGATTGGCCGAAACCGTGGCGTCCGCGAGGTTTTCGCCCGTGTAGAGGTCGTTGGTGCTCCCGGCGCGGCAGGCGAATTCCCACTCGGCCGAAGTCGGCATCCTGAACGAAAGCCCGGCATAGTCCGAGTATGTCTCCAGGGCCGTGCTGAAACCGTTCCAACTGTCGCGGCGCGGCTTGCACGACGTCAGATCCGCGCCGCCCATGAGACGGTTGCGCTGCGCCTCGGTGAGTTCATAGACGCCCATGTAGTAGTCCGAGGAGAGGAGCGTCATGCGCGGCGACACCGTGGTGCCGGTGGCGTTGGTCGGGCAGCCGGCCTTCCACCACAGATATGCGGCGGGAATCTTGCGCATGACGAGCTTCGTCGTCTTGTAGGCGTCATCGCCGATGCCGTCGGGGAGCTGCCCTGCATCGTCGTAATATGCGATGTCGCCTTCGCTCTCCGTCAGGTCGATCACCATGTAGTCCGGCGGCTGGCCGAGCGGCCACGCCTTGACGCGGACGACCGCGCCGCCGCCGGTAATGCGCATATCGGCCGGCAGGGCATCGACGACGCGCCACGTGAAGCGGTGCGTTCCGGCGTCGAGCCGCTTGAATACATCGCCAGTCGCCGTTCCCAGGAGCGCGGCATCGACGGGGACGCCGTTCGTGTAGAGGTCGAACGTCACGACCGCAGGGTTGTCGATCGTGTATTCGACTTCGAGCCGCGAACTAAAGGACTTGCCCGCCTTGGTGATGCTCGTCACGCTCGGCACGGTCGTTTCGGCGTGCGCGAGCGGCGCGCAAGCCGCCAGAGCCGCCAGAGCCGCCAGAAAGATTGTCGGGTTTTTCATCGTGTTGTCTCCTTCCTTCCCTTTATTTCACGGCCTGCGCCGGCGCCCAGAGGCGCCAGCCGGTGTTGCAGTGCTGCGGGCTTGTGATGAATGCGTCGGCCCAGGCGCCGCTTCCGTTGCTCATCGAGCGCGAGGCCGCGCGGCAGAAGTAGGCGGGCGCCGAGATCGCGCCGCCGCGCTTCACGTAGTCGGAGCCGCTCGTCGGGCCGACGGGGTCGGTGACGGCATCCGCCGACATGGTCGCGCTGTACCGGTCGAGGCAGAGTTCGTAGATGTTGCCCAGCATGTCGTAGAGGCCGTAGGCGTTCGGCGCCTTGAGGCCGACTTCCATGAACGCCGGCCATTGCACGACCGTTCCGGGATAGTTGCCGGCATACCACGCGACATCGTCCAGTTCGCCGCTTGACGCGGTGTTCGACA
Organism: Kiritimatiellia bacterium; assembly: GCA_017450425.1. GTDB lineage: Bacteria > Verrucomicrobiota > Kiritimatiellia > RFP12 > UBA3636 > UBA3636. The sequence continues at coordinate 15,323 of JAFSUV010000034.1, read as the reverse complement.
GTTCTTCGCCCGTGTAGAGGGCGGCGGACTCTCCGGCGCGGCAGGCGAACTCCCACTGCGCCTCCGTGGGGATGTCGAAGTCGATGCCCGTGTACTGCCGGATGATGTAGAGGCGGCTCGACGCCTTGTCGATGGTGTGGCCGCCGCCCGGCCACGCCGCAACGCCGGATTCGGACTGGTCGCCGCGCAAATCCTTCATGTTGTTCACGCGCTGCGCCTTCATGTCGGTCGATTTCGAGCCGTTCATGTAGTTCCACTGCGCGATCGTCACGGGATAGACGCCGAGGTAGTAGTCGGCGGTGAGCGTCACGAGGTGCGGCGTCTCTTGGGCGCCGCTTCCCATCGTTCGGCCGAGTTCCCCGGATGGCGAACCCATGCGCCAGGTGACGCCGGCCGCGGGGATCTTTCGCATCACGAGCTTCGAGGTCTTGTAAACGGGATCCGTCACCTTGCCCGGGAGCTGCGCTTCGCACTCGTAGTAGGCGACCGAGACCTGGGTCGCGGCGTTCGTGGCGAGCGAGACGACCATGTAGTCCGGCGGCGCTTCGACGTCCCAAGCCTTGACGCGCACGCTGAGGTCTGCGCCGTCCAGGTTCAGCAGCGGGATGTCGTTTGCCGGACGCCACGAGAAGGTGCCCGTGCCGGCCTCGACACGCTTCCAGACGTCGCCGGCGGCGCTCTTGAAACACGAGGCGTCGATCGGCGCGCCGTTGGTGGTGGCGTCGAAGGTCACGACCGCGGCGGCGTCGAGCGTGTAGGTGACGGTGAGCGTTCCGCCGGATTCGGAGACGCCCGTTCCGCTGACGGTCGGCGTGGCTGCGCGGATGATGGTTGCGGCGGACGCCGCGATTGCGAATGTTGCGATTGCTTTCTTCATGTCGTTTCCTCCTTTTTGCCTACTTGACCGCGACCGCAGGGCAGACGAGGCGGGCGCCGAACGTCGGCTTTGGGCCCTGTCCGTCCACGCCGGAGACGCCGTCGTTGGAGTTGTTGGGGGCGACGTTGGCCCGTCCGTTCAGGGTGCATTTGGAGGCGGCCTGGTTGTAGCATCCGCCGCGCATGACGCGGTTGCCGGAAGAGCCGCCCGCGGGATCGGTCTCCGTCACGGCCGGGCCGGGAAGAGACCGCGTGAAGTCGAGGCACCACTCGAAGGCGTTGCCCAGAACGTCGTAGAGGCCGTAGGCGTTTGGTTTCAGAAGCCCCACGGGCTGCAGGGCGCAGACGCCCGAGGCGTTCTGCGAGTTGTATCCGTACCATGCGTAGCCGTCGAGCATCGGTGCGAGGTTTTCGGAGCCGGCGACGACGTTTGTTCCCGCGAAGCAGTCCCAGTAGTATTCGCCGCCGCGCGCGGCGAACTCCCATTGCGCCTCCGTCGGAAGGTCGAGGGCGATGCCGGTGTAGGCGCGGTACGTGGCGATTTCCCCGGCGGCGCCGGACGCCCCGCCGGTCGGCCACGACGACCCGCGGAAGAGATTGTAGGCGCGGACGTTGGGCTTTTCCGAGTAGGATGCGGCCGATTCCGCGTTGCCGAGCATGATCGTGCGCTGCGTGTCGGTGAGTTCGTAGATCGAGACGTAGTAGTTCTCCGTCAGAATCACGTCGTGGTCGGTCCCCGCGGAGAGGCTCCCCATGCGCCAGCGGCGGTTCGCGGCGGGGATCTTGCGCATCACGAGGCGGCTGCGCGCGTAGTTGCGGTTCGCAAGGCCGCCGGCGGGGAGGTGCCCGGCCGACGGATAGTACGCCACCGTCGGCGAGCGCACCGTCGCGTTCGTCACGAGGTCGATCACCATGTAGTCCGGCGGGTCGTTCGTCGGCCATGCCGTGACGCGCACGTCGAACGCGCCGGCCTCGAAGACGCGCTCCGGCAGGTCGCGGTCGGCGCGCCACTTGATCTCGCCGTCGCCCGGCTGGACGAGCGCCCAGACATCGCCCCGGGCGCGCGAAACGCCCGCCGCGCCGACGGAAACGCCGTTCGTCAGGACGTCGAAGGTGATCACCGCCGGATCGTCTCCGGCGAGCGTGTAGCCGATTACGGTGAAGCCGTCTTCGTCCTCGGAGACCGTGGCTTCGAGTTGCCGCGTAGCGGCCGTGGCCGACAGGACGAGCAAAGCGGCAAGGGCTGCAAAAACCAATGTTTTCTTCATTGCAGAACCCTCCTACCGCAAGATGATGCACGTCGCGCCGAGCGTGCCGTCGAGATCGAATCCGGCCGAATCGAGCCAATCCGGAGCGTAGGTGTCGGCCTGGGAATCGTTGGCGACCGATGCCGTTAGCGGCAGCGAGGCGGCGATTGAGGCCGATGCCGTGGCGGGCACCGCCGCCGTCCGGCCAGACTCGTCCCAAGTCCAGGCGACCTCGTCGGCGCCTGCCGGCGTCGCCACTCCGGTCGCGGCGGTGGCGACCGCCAACGCCGCGATTTTCGCGACAGACGTGTCGCTCTTGCGGGTCGATGATCTTCGTTTCGTCATTGCAGTTTCTCCTCTTTGCCGTTTCGCGCGTCCGACGCCCCGGCCACGGGACTCGCCCCGCGCATTACGGGAACAGTATAGAACGCGCCACTTTTACGGTGTGATAGTATCCGGCCAAAAAAATATTGAGCGACCCGAAGCGACGGGCAAGGAGCGACGCTTCCTTTTCAGCTGAGCATCCGGCGCCAGTCGCGCATGGACATGCCGGTGCGGCGGCGGAAGAGCCAGCGCAGGGCGATGTCGGAGCGCCATCCGGAGAACGAGGCGATCGCGCCGATGGGCATCGAGCCGTCGCGCAAAAGCTCGAACACCCGCTCCATGCGGACATGCTCGATCTCCTCCTGCGCGGTGTGGCCCATCGCCTCGCGGAACCGGCGGTCGAAGTTCCGGCGCGAAACGCCGAAACGGGCCGGGAGGCCGGCGGGTTCGAGGCCGTCGCACGCCTCGCGCCGGATTGAGTCAACCGCCTCAAGCACCCACGGCTCGCGTCGCCCGCTCCCGCGCGTCGATTTGCGCCAGTCAACGAGAAGAGGCGGGAATACGACGGCTTTCGGGTTTGCGGCTTTCGTTCCGGATATCATGGCCCCAAGCTCCTTGCCGGCGAGGTAGCCGGCAAGTTCGAAGTCGAGCCTGACGGAACTCACTGTCTCGGCGATTTCGTGGCCGTAGGGGCACGTCTCCACGCCGTCGGCGCCCATGAGGGTGACAGTGCTCGGGAAGGGGCGGCCCGCATCGGCGAGCGCGTATGCGGTGCGAAGGGCGCAGTAATCGTTCGAGGCGAAAATCGCGCAGCGGTGCGGAAGGGAGGCGACCCACGCCTTCATGTTGGGTTGGCACACGGCGCGCTGGGCGTCGTTGTCGCGCGGGAAATACCTGACGCGGCAGTCGAAACCCGCCTCGCGGCAGCAGTTGCGGAACGTGTCGATCCGCTCGCGCGCCCAGCGTTCGCGCATATTGTGGGTCGCAACCGCGTACGCGGGCGGATTCGAGGCGGAAAGTTCGGCAAAAGCCATGCGGGCCACGGCGGCGTCATCCGCCTCGACGCTGCGGACGTTCTCCCAGCCTTTTCCCTCGCGCCGGCTGAAATAGACGACCGGAATTTTCCCGAAGAGGGCGGGATGCGGCGTGGTTTCCTGCGACCAGCATTCGGCCGCGCAACCCACGGGGCGCAACCTGGCGAGCGCGTTGCGCAGCGCCGCCGACGAGCAGAATTTGTGCTCAAGCGTCGCCACGCGCCATTTGCGCGTGGCGGCGTAGCGGCGAAGCCCCTCCAGCCGCTTCCCTTCGATGCCGTGCCCCAGTCTGCAATCGACGTAGAGAATCGTCGGGGCGCGTTCGCCTCCCGGAGCGTTTCCCACGCGTGCGCTGCCGTTTTTCCGCATGACGCCAACGATGCCAACTGTCCGCCGTCAGCGACGGTGCTCTCCGGCGAGAATGGCGGAAATTTCGTCGAAGTAGAGGTCGAGGTAGTCGTGCGAAAACGCCGACGAGTGGGGGAAGAGCCAGATGTCGGGGGCGGTGCGAAGGGGGGAGGAAGCGGGAAGCGGCTCCTCGCGATAGACGTCGAGGACGGCGCCCCCCAGCGCCCCCGAGCGCAGCGCCGCGACGAGCGCGTCTTCGTCCACGGCGTTGCCGCGCCCGAAATTGAGCAGGTATGCGCCCTTCGGCAGGAGCGCCAGCAGGGACGAATCGACGATGCGGTCGGTTTCGCGTCCCGACGGCAGGAAGCACAGCAGGAACGACGCATCGCGCAGCGCCTCCGCCATTTCTCCGGCGGTGAAGGTTGCGTCCCCCGCCGTGAACCACGCCGGGGCGGGTTTCGGCGATCGCGAAATCCCGGCGATCCGGACGCCGAAGGACTTCAGCATTTTTCCTGCGGCCTGACCGATAGAGCCGAATCCGAGAATCGCGCATTTGCGTCCGGCAAGGCGGCATGACACGGAGTCGATCGCGCTGCGCGGCCAGACTTCCGGGGCGCTGCCGGCCCTTGCGGTCATGAGCGACACGCCGGCGAAAAGGCCGTGCGAGAGCGCGAGGACGCACGCCGTCGCGGTTTCGCCCATGATGGCGCCGTGGAACGTGCCGTAGCGGAGCGTGACTCCGGCGGGCGGCGCGACCTTGAAGTAATCCCTTCCGGCGGCCGGTGTGCAGAGATCGCGGAGTGCCGGCGCGGCGGCGAACCACTCCTGCCGGAAAGTCCACACGATGGCGGCGTCGGCGCGCGGGAGCGAAGACAGGAATTCGCTTTCGGTCCTTGCGCAAACGACGCGCCACCCCGCTCCCATCCGGGCCGCGAGGCGGGCGATTTGCGCTTCCGACGGGCGGAAGCAGGAAACCGGGCTTTCGAGAAAGACGGAAAGGGTGTGCATTTGCAGTTAACGGCGATTTTGCATTCCGGCGGTCTTGATCGCCGTGTTCACGGCTTCTTCGAGCTGGCCGTTGAAAGTCAGGTTCAGATCGACCGGAGTCGCGGCGCGCCCGGCGGAAGCCGCCGCAGTGCCGTGGAGGCGCACCGCCAGTTTGCCGTCGCCAGTGGCGCGGTCTTGCGCAAGGTCGAAGCGAAGGATGTCGTAGTCGAGATCCTGAAGCGCCTTTTCAAGCGAGTCGCACGTTACCTCCGGGACTCCAGTTTCGCGAAGCCTGTCGATAAGCACCGTTGCGCTAGCCAGCCGCAGTTTCCCGATTTGGCCGGGCGGCGAATAGAGGTAGGCGTTGCGAAGGCGTATTTCCGAGCCGTTGCGAATCGAAAGCGGCAGTTTGCCGTGCATTTTGCCGGTGGCCGTGCCGTCGATTTTCGGAAACAATTCCAGAACGCGACCGGCGTCGAGATCGTCCAGCAGCAGCGTGAAGCCGGCGTCGAGGCTTGCGAGATTCAGGTGCAGGGCGTACAGGCGGACCGTACCCCCGCAGAAGCCCGCAAAACCCTCGGTGAGGAGGACGGAATTTTTGTCCGCCCTGAACCACATGGATCCCTTGTCGATCGCGTATTTGCCGAACGCGGCGTTCGCGAACCTGATTCCGAACGGTGCGATGTCAAAGTGGGAGCCGAGGCCGTCGGCGCTGAAAAGGAGGCTTCCGCCGTTCAGCGAAGCCTCGTTTTCGCCGATTTGCGCAGTGGCCGAAAAATCGCCAAGGCGCAGTCCGGCATTCCATTCCGGCAGCGGCCTGCCTTTCGGCCTGGCGACCGAAGCGGTCGCCTCGAAACTGCCGGAAAACTCCGTTTCCGGCGCATTTGGCGGCAGGACTGCGGCGAGGAAGGGCGCGAGCAGGGGGTCTGCGCTGGAAAAAGCCGTCGGCGGGAGTTTTGCTTCGGCCGAAAAGCTGCCGCCGCCGCATTCGGCGGTCGCGGTGGCGGTCGCGGCGACTCCCTCCGCGCCGAATTCCGCTTTGGCGCGGAGCGTTGCGTTGGTCGAGTCCGGGTCGGACGAAAATCGCACGGCTTCGGCCGTGGCAACGAGCGGCGGCAGGGCTTGAGCCGCATTGGTGGCGCATGGAGCGATTTTCGCCGCAGCCGAGAACGTGCTTATGGCGGTGTCCGACATTAGCGAAACGGAAAAGGGCGCTCCCAGCGCATTTCCGGCGACAGAGCCGCGGTATCCCAGACCTTCGCGCCAGTCGAGCGCAAGAGCGCCCGTCACGTTCGTCGCCGGGAAAAACGGCGAAATTTGCGGCGGAGCGGGACTTGGCAGATCCCATCCGAGCCCTTCGGCGCGAAGCGAGCGGATGCGCCCGCGGCAAAGCCCCCACGGCGTAAAGCGCGCCTCGACGGACGAAATGCGCGGCTCGCCCGCAACGGCGCCGATGCGGATGCCGCGCGCGGAAAAGCGGAACGGGGTGATGCGCGTGATCTTCGCCTCGGCGCTTCCGGGGGCGTCGAAGTCGAGCCATTTGCGGACGACCGCCGATGCCGCCGCGGGGAGCCAGGTCCACGGCGCGGCGGCTATCGCCGCTACTGCTGCTGCGGCAAGCGTCAATGCGATTTTTTTGCGTTTCACGCGGTTGGGGATGCGGTCGGTTTTGCGGAGTCCGGGAGTCGATGCGAAAGCGCGCGCGGTCAGAAGAACGAAATCAGTGTCGTCGTTTCCGAAGGCGGAATTTCCGGCACCTCGAACTGGATCGGGGCGCTCGTCGCAGCGTTGCCGTCGGCATCGTAGGCCGTGATGTCGGCGTAGTTGACTGCGCCGTGCGCGGCGGGGGTCATGGTCGCCGCCGTCCTGGAGGCGGGCGATATTTCCCTGCTGATAACTTTCGCCGTCGGGAGGCCGCTGCCGGTCACGACAACCGAGCCAATGCCGCAATTGTGGCTGACCTTCGTGAATTCCCACTTGAAGCGCGAGTACGCGCCGGAGAGGTTGTCCACCGTATTTGTCTGATTGTCCGTGGGGAGCGTTTCCCCGGTGTAAGAAGCGAGCGGTGCCCATTCAGACCCGTTCCAACCGCATAGCGTGAGCGTCGATGAGGACCCGTTTATCGCGCAAGAGACGAACGAGAGCGAGGAAATCGAGCCGCCGAGTTCCGGACTCGTCACGCTGCCGGAATCCTTGAAAGCGACGCGCGTAAGAGTGTAGGTGGTGTATGCTTTGTCGCCGTTGTCGAATGTCCAGCCTGCGGGTTTCACGTCGGGATACGACGCAAAGTCTTCGCTCCAAGTCGAATCGGAAGATTCCGGATCCGGCGCGCCGGCCCAGATGCGCAGCGTGTAGCGCGTGGCGCGGAACGGCCGCGACCAAGTGAAGTCGGCGCGGTTCCACGCGAGCGTTTCGGCGTCGAACACGAAGTTCGTCGGCGCGGCAAACGCCGGAAGCGCAGCCGCCGTCACAGTCGCGGTTTCGGTCCAGGTGCGCGTTTCGCCTTCGACCGGGGCGACCGATATCGCGAAGGCGAGCGCGAACGTTTTGCCGGCGTCTGCCGCGGCCGGAGTCCACGAAACGATGCCGGAGTCGAGCGTCGGCCCGGCAGCGCCGTCGGCCTGCTCGGGAGTGACGGACGCGATCGCGATCGCCGCGACGGAGCCTTCCGCGCCGTCGGCAAGCGAAACAGACACGGCGGCGGAGTTGGCCGTTTCCGCGTAGAGCGCGCCGTCGCCAACTTCGTTTTCCCATGAGCCGAGCGTCAGCGCCGGGTGCAGCGCCGAGCGCGCAGTGCGCACCGAGGCCGTATCGCTCCAGACGGACAGGAAAACGGTCTCTCCGTCGCCGAGCGCGCGCACTTGCACGGCGTAGGCCGTGTCATCCGAAAGGTTGGCGATTGTGGCGGAAGTCGTTTCGGAATCGCAGGTCTCCGTAATCGTTCCGTCAAGCCGCACTTCGTATCCGGTCGCGCCGGGAACTTCCGCCCACGACACCGTGAAGGAATTTTCGCCGATGTCCGAAACGGAAACGGTTGGCGCGGCGAGTACCGTCTGGCTGGAGTCGTAAACTTGCGTGACGAGGATGTCGTCCAGGATCAGGCGCTTGTCGGACGCCGTGGAAAGCGATTCGAATCGGAGTTTGAACTTGTCAGGGGTTGCGATGGTCGTCAAGTAGTTGGTGCCCCCGGCAAGAGGCTCGGAGCCGCCGTTGGTCATTGCGGCGGGCGCGAGTTCCAAGATTACGGTTTCGGCGTCGCCCGCCGTCGTGTCGATGAGCGTCACGACGCCCGCTGTCGTTTTTCCGGTATAAGACGCCGCTTTGAAGGAAATCGAAACCGGAGCGGAGGCGGACGAAATCGCGACTGAAATTTCGCGCGTCGTGGCCGATCCGGCATTGCTTGCCGTACCGAGACGGATGCCCTTGGGGCCGCGTATCGCGTTGCTGCCCCATGTCCAGTCGCTTTCGTCCGCCTGGGAGATTTTTCCGGAGGTGTTCCAAGCGGTTCCGGCGACGTTGTCGAAAGTTTCGTTGAAGAGAACGGCTTCAACGAGTCCGCCGGGTGGTGTCACCGGGCCGGAGGAATCTTCCATCAAGGTCACGGTGAGAGACCGGATGTACAGGGCGTATGATGTTTGATTGTTCTTCGCCAGCGGATTCGTGATGGAAACGACGATTTCGCCAGCCAGCGGCGAATCGGCGGAAAACACATAATCGGCATGTGTACTGCCCAGTCCGGCCGAAGCGGGGGAAAGGGCGGTTCCGCCGACGGAAACCGAAACTTTCGCCTTGTTTGCGTCCGAGGCGTTGGCGACGTCCGATGCCGCTTTTGCCGTTAGGACGATGTTCGAGATTGCCTTGCCGAACGCGCCGGAGGGTATGGTGTACGTGATCCCGGAAACGGCGTATCCGGCTTTTCCGATCTGGACGCTGCCGCCCGACGTGGCGAAATGCGTCAGGTTTTCGTCAATCCACGTGTAGGCCGGGGTGATCGTGACGCCGTCGATGGTCTGGGCCGAGGCAGCGGTGTCTTTAGTCGGCGTGTAGGTCCATGTCGTGGTTTCCGTAGCCAACGAAACGGCAGGGGCGAGAAGCGCGGCGGCGGCGAATCGGAGGAAAAGTTTGCGCATGGCGGCTTTTTCAACGTTGGCGTTTGAAACCTAGCGCAAAGTTTAGCGACAACCCGGTCGGAAATCAAGGGAAAACCAACTTCACCGGGGGCGGCCGCGCTTCAATGCGGTCGCCCTATGGCGCTATGGCGCCAAAGCGGCAAAGCTGGTCGCAAAGCGAGCAGCCGATGCAGGACGAAGGATTGATGCGCGGCTTGGGCTTTTCGGAACCGGTTTGCGAAAGCTCAATCGCCGGGCAGCCGCATTTAAGGCAGGCCTTGCAGCCCACGCATTTGGCCGCATCCACGCGCCGCGCCGGGCCGAGACGCCTGCGCACGTGGAGCGGGCAAGGCGCCCGCGAAACGACAAGCGACGGTTCCGGTGCGGCGATCTCTTCCTTTAGAGCCGCGATGGTGGCGGCCTGGTCGTATGGGTTCACCACGCGGATGCGCTCTACGCCGCACGCCCGGGCGAGCGCCTCGATGGATGCGGACTTGGTGGGTTCGCCCATGAGCGTAAAGCCGGTGCCGGGATGATCCTGGTGGCCGGTCATCGCCGTGCTGCGGTTGTCAACTACCACGAACGTGGCGCTGCTTTTGTTGTAAACGGCGTCAAGCAGCCCCGTGATGCCGCTGTGGAAAAACGTCGAGTCGCCGACTATGCCGACGATCGGTTTCTTTTCGCCGGCCTTTTGCATGCCGTGCGCCATCGTGAAGCCGGCGCCCATGCAAAGCAATGCGTCCGTGCGTGAAAGGGGCGGAAACGCTCCGAGGCTGTAGCACCCGATGTCGCCCGTCACCACGACGTCGAAATGCGTCAGCGCGAGGAAAAGGCCGCGGTGCGGACACCCCGCGCACAGCATCGGCGGGCGGGCGGGCAGGTCCCCGGCCTCCTTCAACGGTTGCGGAAGGGGCGAAAGGCCGAGTCCGGGAAACATCGCCATGCGCACCTCGTGCAGCCGCGCCGGAGTGAGTTCGCCGCAGCGCGGAACGAAGTTTTTGCCGTCGCATGCGATGCCGAGCGAACGCACGTGCTCTTCCAAGATGGGGTCGCCCTCTTCGACCACGAGCAAGCGGTCGAAGCGCGACGCGAAATCGCGCAGCAATGCGTCCGGGAAAGGCCATCCCCAGCCGATTTTCAAGACCGGCGCGTCGGGGAACGCCTCCGCCGCGTGAAGGGCGGCGACGCCGTGGGAAATCACGCCGAGCGAGCGCCCCGGACGCTCCACGACGGTGTTCAACTCCGATCGCGCGGCTTCGGCGGCCTGGGCGTCGAGTCGCTCTTCCACCTTGCGGCGCAAGACGCGGCCGAATACGGGGAGCGGCACGAACTGCTTCAGGTCCGGCACGAACTTCGTCTCGTTTTTCGGCCTCGGTTCGCGCTCTTCGACGAGCGCCTTCGAGTGCGCGACGCAAGTCGTGGTGCGCAAGATCACCGGGCAGCGCCATTTTTCCGACAGTTCGAAGCCCTTCACCACGAAGTCGCGCGCCTCGCGCGCATCGGCCGGCTCGAGGCACGGCACTTTGGCGAGGCGGGCGTAGTGGCGCGTATCCTGCTCCGTCTGGGAAGAGTCCTGCCCTGGATCGTCGGCGACCACGATCACCATGCCGCCCACGACGCCGATGTAGGAGAGCGTCATCAGCGGATCGGCCGCGACGTTGAGGCCGACAAGCTTCATCGTGACAAGCGTCCGCGCGCCGGCGAGCGACGCCCCGGCCGCCGCTTCGAGCGCGACCTTCTCGTTCGGCGACCATTCGGCGTAAACGCCGCGATCCTTGAACGCGGCCAGTGATTCGAGGATTTCCGTGGAAGGGGTGCCCGGATAGCCGAAAGCGGCGGTGACGCCGCTCTCGAACGCGCCGCGGGCAATCGCCTCGTTGCCGGTGAGAAGCTGTTTCATGACTTTGCTGCCAGGTGGTTTTGCGCGGCTTGGAGGGTGTTTTTCATGAGCATGGCGATGGTCATGGGTCCGACGCCGCCGGGCACAGGCGTAATCGCGGCCGCCACGCTCCTTACGGCATTGAAATCGACGTCGCCGACAAGGCGGAAGCCGCTTTTTTTCGACGGGTCGGCGATGCGGTTTACGCCGACGTCTATCACGACGGCGCCCTTTTTCACCATTCCTTCGCCGACCGTGCCGGGATGGCCTGCGGCGACTACGAGGATGTCGGCCGCGCGCGTGAACGCGGCGAGATTTTTCGTGGCGGTGTGGCAGAGCGTCACCGTCGCGTCGCCGCCGCGCCCCTTGCGGGCGAGAAGCGTTGCGACGGGTTTTCCCACGATGTTGCTGCGCCCCACCACCACGGCGTGTTTGCCCGCAGGGTCGAAGCCGGAGCGCAGCAGCAGCTCGACGATGCCGGCCGGAGTGCACGGGACGAATCCGGGAAGTCCGATCGCGAGCGAGCCGAGCGACACCGGGTGGAAGCCGTCCACGTCCTTGTCCGGCGCGATTGCGCGAATGATCTCCTGTTCGTCGATTCCGCCGGGAAGCGGGAGCTGCACGAGGATGCCGTCCACCTCGTCTGCCGCGTTGAGGCGGCGAATCTCGGCAAGGAGTTCTTCGCGCGAAACGCCTGCGGGAAAACGCACCGGAAACGACGCGATGCCGCACTCGGCGCACGCCCGCTCCTTGGCCGTCACGTACGAAACCGACGCGGGATTGTCGCCGCAGAGGACGACCGCGAGACCGGGCGCGCGGGCGCTCCGGGCGAGGGCGGCCGCTCCCGCCGCGACTTCGGCGCGAATCTGGGCCGCGATGCTTTTGCCGTCTATGATCATCTTTTCAGTGGCTTGGTGGGCGGTTTACGAGGGAGAGGAACTCGGAGCGCGTGGCGTAGTCGTCGTGAAACGAACCCAGCACGGCGGAAGTCGCCATTTTGGAGTTTTGCTTCGACACGCCGCGCATTTGCATGCACAGGTGTTCGCATTCCATCACGACCCCGACGCCCTCCGCTCCGGTCGCGTCGCGCACGGCGCGGGCGATTTGCGACGTCAGGCGCTCCTGTATCTGGAGCCGTGCGGCGAAGCAGTCCGCGAGACGTGCGATCTTGCTCACGCCAAGCACTTTGCCGCGCGGGATGTAGCCCACGTGGCAATGCCCGAAAAACGGCATGAGGTGGTGTTCGCAGAGGCTGTACACGTCGATGTCGCGCACGATCACCATGTGGTTTGCGCCGCCGGACTCGAAAACCGCGCCGTTCACCACCTTTTCCGGCGATTGGGTGTAGCCGCGCGTCAGGTGCGCAAGCGCGCGCGCCACGCGGCGCGGGGTGTCGGCGAGACCTTCGCGGTCCGGGTCTTCGCCGATTTCGGCCAAAAGCGCCCGTACGAGAGCGGCTGTCTTTTCTTCGTTCATGCCGTGTTGCGTGTGTGGAGTGCCGGCCTACCAACCGGAATCGTCGTCGCCGGAATCGCCGTCGGCGAACGGGTCGTCCTCTTCGGCGTCGTAAAGGAGGCCATCGTCATCCCAGCCGCCGTCCGCCGGGGTGTTGCGGCGTCGCGGCAGGAAGGCGTCGTCGTCATCGGCGTAGTCGTCGAAGTCGTGCCCGTATTGCGTCGGGTTCGGTCCGAGGGAAAGACTGTCGATCTGCAGCGGATACGACGACAGCGGGAATTTTGCCGTGATGGCGTCGCCGACGCGTTCGATCTGGAAAATCCATTCCCCGCCGTCCGACATGTAGGCGTAGAACAGGCTTCGCGTTTCGGAGTCCGGGATCGCCTGCAGGGCGGACAGGTCTTCGTAGATGTCGCAGTCGATCGTTTTGCGATCCGGATTTTCGCCGATCTGCTCGGGCACGCTCTCGCGATCCGATCCGTCCGCCTCTGCCGTGAAAAAGTAGAACGGGTGTTCGTTGTCGAATTCGATCGCCGCCTGAATGCTTTCGTGCAAGTCGTAAAGGCACGCCGTCACGGGCAGGTCGATGAAACGGACGCACTCTTCGCCGTCGATCCACGGGCCGCCGGAAAGCGAGAAGCGAAGGCGCTGGATCAGATTGGCAGGCAACGCCTTTGCAGGTGCCGGTTTTTCCGCAGGAGCGGGTTTCTTCGCAGGAGCGGGTTTCTTCGTCGGCGCTGGCGTCTTCGCCGGTGCGGGCTTTTTCGCAGGTGCTGTTTTCCTTGCAGGCGCTGTTTTTTTCGCCGGCGCCGGATTTTTCGCCGAGGTCGGCTTTTTAGGGCTGCTTTTCATGGCCTTGGGGAAGTTGTGGTGTTCAAAAAGCCCGCCTTTTCGAGGAAAGCGAGCGTCAAGTTGGATTCTTTGCGATTTGTGTTTTCGCGCGCGGCCAAAAAGGATTCCACGTAGCGACCGACGATGTCGGTTTCGACATTGACGAAATCGCCTGTCCGGCGTTCGCCGAGGGAAGTTTCGCGCAGCGTCGTGGGGATGATGTTCACTTCGAAAACCCCACCGTCCGCCACATTGCTCACGGTGAGGCTCGTGCCGTCGATGGCGATGGAACCTTTGTAAACCACGTATCGCGCCGAGTCGCCGCCGCATTGAAGGCGGATTCGCACGTCGCGACCCGCAGGTTCGATGGCAAGAATGCGCGCCGTTCCATCGACGTGCCCCTGCACCAAATGCCCTCCGAGCCGGTCGCATGGGCGCAGCGCCCGCTCGAGGTTGAGGGCCGCCCCGGCGCCGAGGTGCCGCAGCGCGGTGACGGAAAAAGTCTCTTCGAGCACGTCGGCGGAAAAACCGCCGTCGCGGACGTCGCACACGGTGAGGCAGCAGCCCTGCACGGCGACACTCTCGCCCTGCCGCAGCGCGCCATCCCGCCACGGCGGGCAGTCGATGGAAATGACGCGACCGCCGTTTGCGGCGGCGAGCGAGCGCAGACGCCCGACCTTTTGTATCAAACCGGTAAACATGGAGAGCAGCGAAGCGGATGCGATTTGGGGCGAAGCACGAGGCGGATGTCGTCGCCGAACCGCTGGACGGAGATTATATTGAAGCGCGGAGCCGTCGGCAAATCGTGCGGAAACGAGCCGAAAACGCCGAGGGAGGGCCGCCCGAACACCGCCGGCGCGACGAACAGGTGCAGCTCGTCAACGAGCCCTTCGGAAACCAGCGCCGATGCGAGCGCGGCCCCTCCCTCGCAGAGCACGTGCATGTAGCCTTCGCGCCCGAATTTTTCGAGAAGGGCCCTTAGGTCTATTGCGGCGCGCGGCGCCGCGGCGGAACTTCCGCCGCCCGTGCTTGGGGGAAACGCCAGCGGCAGATCCCACACCGCAGCGCCCGTGGCCGCCCATTTCCCGATCTGAGACGTCGCGAGCGCCGAATTGGTGGCGATTATCGTTCGGGAGGCAAGGCCATCGGTGAAAATCTTCGCCGTGCCGGGGATGGCGCCTCTGGCGTCAACGGCGCATCGCATCCCCGGAAGGCCGCTCTCGGGCTCGCTCGGACGCAAGAGCGAAGGGTCGTCGGCCGTTATGGTCCCGGCGCCGACCATTACGGCATCCGCGCGGCGGCGCAATCTGCCGACCTCGGCGCGGGCTTCAGCGCCTGTAATCCACTTCGCGACACCCGCATGGTCGGCAATCGCGCCGTCGAGAGATTGCGCCATTTTGAGCGTGACGAACGGTCTGCCGGTTCGCACAAGCGTGAAAAACGGCTCCAGCGCCGGAAGCGCCTCTTGCGCGAGAACGCCGCCGACAACGTCGATCCCGGCGCTTTCAAGAACGGCGGCGGCCCGGCCGGAGTTTGCGGGATTGGCGTCGGAAGCCGCGTAAACGACGCGCGACACGCCGGCTTCGACTATGGCCGAGGTGCACGGCCCGACGCGCCCGGCCGTAGAGCATGGTTCGAGCGAAACATAGAGCGTCGCGCCCCGCGCCGCCGCACCCGCTTTTTTCAGGCAGTCAACCTCGGCGTGATCCGAACCCGCGCGGCGGTGGTGGCCGCGGGCGACGATTGCGCCGTCCTTCGCCAGCACGGCGCCGACCGGCGGGTTGGGGCGCGTTCCGCCTTCGCCGAGCGTCGCTTCGGCGATGGCCTCGCGCATCAACTTTTCGTCGATGTCGGTTGCCGTTTTCACTTGAAAATCTGTTTGTTGTGCCGTTTGGTTCGCATGATACCACATGCCCGGCAAGCGCGCGGTACGAGTTTCCAACCGTCAGCGCGAACGCATGAATCTGCGGTCGCCTGACATCTCGCGAGAGACTTAACCCCCAAAAATTTACGAATTTATAACTATCAGATTTCATGAGACCTTGAGAAATCAAGGGATTTTGCGCTTGCTCTTTGCGCGAAAAATGCGGGCTGACTTTTTTCCTGACGCGGGCCTTTGCGAAAAGGGCCGAAATGCCGGGCGCGCCATGCGGGCCGCGACGGCGCGCCGCTCGGGGCCGTCGGCCTCGAAGCGTTCAGGCTTCTTCGGCCTCCGTCCCGCTTCGCGGCGCAT
>JAFSUV010000003.1 GCA_017450425.1 Kiritimatiellia bacterium | reverse complement strand
CGGCACCTGCCGGGATACGCCCGATTTCCATCAAGCCGGTCATGCCGGGCGCTACGGCGCCGCTAAAGCCCGTGGACGCTTCCAGCGCTTCGCCGACGATCCGCATGACGCAGGTCCCGACGGCCGCCGCCGCCCCGGCCGCCGCACCGGCGGCTGCGGCACCGGCCGCGCCGAAGGGGATCCGCCCGATTTCCATCAAGCCGCCCGTCCCCATCTCCGCGCCGGATTCGACGGCGCAGGCGATCAAGGGCAAAACGTCGCGCATCTCGCTCGACGCCGCGCTCGCCGGCATGCCCGCCAGTCCCGGCGCAACCGCCGCGATGGGGCGGATGACCACGAATCTCGCCGCAACGGCCGAAGCCGCGAAGGCGCAGACTGCGGCGATTTCCGCCGCAGCGCTCGCCGTAGGCACCGGCGAGCAGCAGCAGACCATCCGCATCTCGCGCCCTTCGATTGCAACCGGCGCGGCTAAGGCTGCGGCGCCGGCCGCATCCGAGGCGCCTACGCTCAAGCGCAAGCCGCTTACGATAAAGAAGCCCGGTGCCGAAGGCGACGGCGGCAAGCCCGCGATCAAGACTGCGGACGCTGCGCCGGACGGCGCTTCCAGCGCGAAGGAGACCCCGATGGGGTCGGACATCGAGGCGCCGCCTTCGGCGTTCGGCGGCAATTCGATGCTGCCGGTGCAGGGCGAAAAAGTCGGCGTGCTGTTTCCGGTAATCGCCGTCGCGGCGGTTATCGCGCTCATGGCGCTGACGTTCGTCAACTTCCTCGCGTACCAGTTCTAGCGCGGGCGGAGCCGCATGAAGCGCAGGGCCGTCGAGTCGGCCCTGCGCTTTCGCTTTGCCTTCAGGCGCAGGGCGGCGCAACGTGCGGACGCAGGACGCGCACGTTGATCTCGGCGAGCGCCTTTTCAAGGCGGGCGTACGCGGCGTCATCTGGATAGATGCCAACGATCGCGCCGCCCGATCCGGTGAACTTGGCGCTGCAGCCGCACTTGCGGGCCGTTTCGACCATGCGCAGATTGTCGGGCGAAATGGCGGACACCTTCGCGCGGCGGTCGAAGTTGGCGTCCATGAGTTCCGAAAGGCGTTTCCAGTCGCGCCTCTCGATGCACCCGCGCGCTTCTTCGGTTATGTCCGCCCAGAACTTCATGGCGTCAACCACTTCCCTGTCGCCCGCCGCATAGCGGGCCTTCAGGGTGTTGTGATAGACGCTCGACGTCTCGGAAAGATCCGTGCGGTAGGCCACGAACACCGGCGGCATCAGCGACACGTCCATCGGCACGTATTCGCCGTAGCCGCGGCTGTCGAGGAGCGTCTTGTCGAAATCCATGTAAACGAGACCGCCGTAAACCTGTATCACGCGGTCCTGGAGGCCGGCGGCTATGCCGAGCTCCTTTTCCTCCGTGCTGCGTATCACGTTGGCGAGTTCCGGCTTGGGGATCGAGACGCCGTAGAAAGTCATGAGCGCGCGGTACGCGGCGGTGATTATCGCCGAGGAGCCGGCCATGCCCACAAGCCCCGGAATGGTCGATTCGCAGCGCACCGTGAAATTGCGGCGGTCCACGCGTATTCCGTGCTTGCAGACATATTCGTGGAACGTCTTGACTGCGGCCTTCAAAAGGCGCACGCCGCCGTAGTAGCCGAACAGATTCACTTCGTGCGCGAGGTCGCCCATCGAAGCGAAAGTCAAGGTGTCGCGGCTCGTCGGCAGGATCGTAAGCTCGGGCGATTCCCACAGCGTGACCGACGCCTGGAAGTCCGTGAAGGCGAACGAAATCGTTTTGCCGAAATATCCGTCGGACGGATTTCCGATGAGCGCGGCGCGGGCGCAGGCCGAGGTCTTTATGAGCATGTTTTGGCTACCGTGTGTGTAGATCGACGAAATCCGCGAGCTCCCGCTCGCTCGCGGCGAGCGGATACGACCGCGTGGGCAGTCCCTTCAGCGCCTCGATGCGCGCGCAGACCGCAAGCGACCTGTCGCCCGTGGCGCGCGCGATGGCATCGGGGAATTTTGCCGGATGCGCCGTGGCGAGGCACACGACGGGCGTCGAGCCGTCAATCGCGCCGCTTGCGAGCGCTTCGGTGGCGACTGCGACACCGACTGCGGTATGCGGATCGAGGACGCGCCCGAAATCGGCATGGAAACGGCGGATCGTGGCGAGCGTGGAAGCGGTGTCGGCGCTGCCGGAGCGAAGCCATGGATCGAGCGAGCCGCCTTCGCCGGCCTTCAGCTCGATGCGCCCCGTCGCCGCGAAGTCCGCCATGGCGTCGCGCAGGCGGCCGCAGTCGCAGCCGAAATGAAGATACAGCCAGCGCTCGAAATTCGACGCCACCTGGATGTCCATCGACGGCGACAGCGTCGGCACCACTTCGCCCCTTGCGTAAACTCCAGTGCGGAAGAACCGGTCCAGGATGTCGTTTTCGTTTGTCGCCACGAAAAGGTTGCGCACCGGCAACCCCATCTGCGCGGCGACATACCCCGCGAAAACGTCGCCGAAGTTCCCGGTCGGCACCGAGAACGCGACCTCTGACGCCTTGGTGCGCTCGATCGTGCGGAACGCGGCGTAGAAGTAATAGACCACCTGCGCGAGGATGCGGGCCCAGTTTATGGAGTTCACCGCCCCGAGACTGTGCGCGTCCTTGAACGGAAGGTCCGAAAACAGCGCCTTCACCATGCGCTGCGCATCGTCGAAAGTGCCGTCGATCGCGATGTTGAACACGTTGTCGTCGATCACGCTCGTCATCTGCAGCGCCTGGACGGGCGAAACCCGCCCTGCCGGATGGAGCACGAACACCCGTATGCCCTTCTTGCCGCGCAAGCCGTGGATCGCCGCCGAGCCGGTGTCGCCCGAAGTCGCCACGACCACGTTGAGCGCTTTGCCGCTCCCGGAAAGCACGTACTCGAAGAGGTTGCCGAGAAACTGCAGCGCGACATCCTTGAATGCGAGCGTCGGGCCGTGGTAGAGCTCCAGCACGTGCACGGGGCCGCACTGGCGCACCGGAACCGGCTCCGCGCCCGTCCAAGGCTCGTCTAAAGCCGGCGGCACGGGGTCGAAAGCCGCGTACGACCTGTCCACTATCCGGCGCAAATCGCCGTCTGGAATGTCGCCCGTGAAAAGCCGCATGATTTCAAACGCCAAATCGGCGTAGCCGAGGCGCGACCACGACTGGAGCCGGTCGCGGACGTCTGGGAAGGACTCCGGCAGCAGCAACCCGCCGTCGCGCGCGAGTCCCATCATGACCGCCAGCTTGAACTCAACGGGTTCGATACCGCCGCGTGTGCTTGTGTAGCGCATTCTACGTGTTCGTGTTTCGGTAAAAACGGCGGCGGCGGGTTTTCCGCCCGCCGCACCGCCAGAGCCGCATCTCAATTGCGCGGCGAAAGGATTGCGGCCTGGGCCGCCGCGAGACGGGCGATCGGCACCCGGAACGGCGAGCACGAGACGTAATCGAGCCCGATTTTGTGGCAGAACTCGACGCTCGCCGGATCGCCGCCGTGCTCGCCGCAAATGCCGCAGTGCAGCTTCGGGCGCACGGCCTTGCCTTCGGTCACCGCCATCGTCATCAACTTGCCGACGCCGCTCTGGTCGAGTTTGGCGAACGGGTCGTTCTCGAAGATCTTCGCGTCGTAGTAGGCGTTGAGGAACTTGCCGGAGTCGTCGCGCGAGAAGCCGTACGTCATCTGCGTGAGGTCGTTGGTGCCGAAGCAGAAGAACTGCGCCTCCTCGGCGATCTCGCCGGCGAGCAGCGCCGCGCGCGGGATTTCGATCATCGTGCCGACCTTGTAGGAGAGGTTGATGCCGGAGAGGTTGATTTCGACGTTGGCCGTCTGCACGACGATGTCGCGGACGAACTTGTACTCGTTCACGTCGCACGT
>JAFSUV010000033.1 GCA_017450425.1 Kiritimatiellia bacterium | reverse complement strand
GTCCCGGCGCCGGCCTTGCGGACGGTCACGCCGCCGCAGACGCGCCCGACCTTGAGGGCGCAGTCCGCGCCGTCCGCGCCGAGGACGTGCGTCGCCGCCGCGGCGGAGGAGTTGGTGACGACGCCGCGCAGGGCGCCGGAGGCGGCGATTTCGGAGACGACGCCGTTGGCGCGCTGCGTCGTGCCGCAGAGGTCGAGGGCCGGTTCGCTCGTGCCGTCCTTGTCGCGGAAGACGACCCGCGCCGTCTGCGCTCCGTTCGGGAGGGCGTAGTCGGCGGCCGTCAGCAGGGTGCAGGCGTTCGAGACCACGATGTCCCCCGTCTGCGCCCAGACGACATGGTTCGTGCCGAGGCCGAGGCTGAAGCCGTACTGCGCGTCGTCGGCGGCGGTTCCGGCGTTGTGGTTGTGGAAGACGACGTCGCAGTCGCCCTGGAAGCGCAGGATGCCGGCGGAGGCCGTGTCGATGAGGGGAATCACCTTGGTCATCGTCTTGCCGGAGTTTTCAAGCCACTGCCCGGTCATGAACACGATGTCGGCGCCATCGCCCTCGACCGCCGTGACGGAGCCGGCGGCGTCGCAGAGGAAGAACTGGCTCGCCTGGTTCTGGTTGGGGCAGAGCGCCCCGCCGGCGCCGGTAAGGAGAATGCGCGCCGGAACGGAGTCGGTGCGGTAGTTGGCGATCTTGGAGACGCCGGCGCGCCGCCAGGAACCGTTCTGCGTCCCGCTGACTTCAAGCAGGCCCGCGTCGATGCGCAGGAAATCGACTTGTCCGCCGGAGGCCGTTGCCTTGTCGCCGATTTGGACGAGACCGAGTTTGGACATCTTCTGGCCGCCGTTGTAGCTGTCGATGTTTGAGACGACGATCAGCCCGCCGCCGGTGTGGCCGCCGGTCCCGTAGCCGATGTTGAAGCCGGAAGTGGCGTTGCCGGTGGCCATCTGGCCGTTCCTGAAGGTGAAGGTGGCGCTGCCGTTGTCGGTGCCGGGCAGGAAAATCTTCTTGCCGTTGTTCAAGGTGAACGCGCCCCGCGTTTCATCGGTGCCGAGCGAGAAGTCGGCGTTGAGGTAGATGTTGTCGTATGACGAGCCGGAGCCGGTGTAGTCCGTCGCCGTGTCCACCGTGAGGTCGGCGGCAGGGCTCGCGCTTGGCAGCGCGAGCGCGCAGGCGGCCGCGAGGGCGGCGGCGGTGCGCAGGAATGCTTGTGGTGCTTTCATGGAGTTTGCTCCTTTTGGGTTGTTGCTTGCGGATGGGTGTCGATCAGCAGCCTGACACCGTGCCAGGTGCCTTTCGGCGGGGAAAAGGAAGTGTCCGGGAAGAGCCAGCGGTAGCGAAGGGTGGCGCCGTCACGGGAGAATGCGGCGGGAGCACCGAATGCGCCAGCCACCTGCACGGCGGGCACGGACCACGGACGGGGGGCTGCGCCCCCCGCGCCCCCTGCCGTGGCTGGCGCAAGGTCCATCCGCAGCGCGATTTCGCCCTCGCCGGCGGCGTAGTCGCGCTCGGCGGAGATGGCGCTTTCCAGCTCAAATGAGGGGGCGCCGGGGCGCAGGGTGTAGCGGGTGCGATACCAGACGGGGTCGGCCATCCGGGAGTGGAAGGGGCGCAGGTCGCCGGGGCCGAAGTCCAGGTGGACGGCGCCGTCGTCGCCGCGCCAGAGGCGGATGGGGTCGCCGAAGGCGTCGTTCTGGCTGCAAATGCCTTTGACGGGGTTGCCGAAGGGGTCGCGCCGGCCGGCGCCGGTGTCGGTGCGGATGTCGGCCGTGCCGAGGACTTGCGCCCATTCGCCGGTGGCGGCGTCGCGCAGCCACGCGGCGCGGAGCGTCCCGTTGCGGCGGATCGCGAGTCGGAGTCCGCCGCTCTCCCACAGCCACCCGCCCATGACGGCGGCCAATTCTGGAATGCCGGTGAAGGAGGAGGAGTAGGCGGCGGACGGTGCCGCCCCCGCAAGACTCTCCATCAGATCGCATGAGAGCGCCTCGGCGGAGTCGGCGCGGATGGCGATGGCGAGACCGGGCGTCCCGGCGAGGCGGTCAAGGACGACGACCTCCGCGCGGCGCGCGTCGAAGCCGGAGAGGGTCGCGGCGGAGCCGTCGGGAAAGCGCGCCCCGACGCAGGCGCGGCCGGGCGTGAAGCCGAAGGGATGGAGCGCCGACGTCCAGCGGATCGCAGTGTCGTGCTCGCCGTGCTTCACGGTCGATTTGACGAAGCCGAGGCGCGGATGGCGCACGACAAAGGGGCTCTCGAAGTCGCCTTCGGCCGTGTGGGCGAACCAGCGCGTCGCGCCGGGGAGGCGCACGACGAGCTGGAGGTTTGTGGCGGCGAAGCCGCCGAGGTCGGCGACGCGGTAGCGGACGGCGCCGGAGGGGAGGGACTCGGAGACGACTGTCGGCCGCGCCGTGGGCGCGTCCCTACCTGTTTCCGGTCGGGGGGTTACCACGAAACGCCCGCCGCCCGCGTCCCCAGAGGCGGGGCTGCCGTCGCGGAGGGTGAGTTCCGCGCGGCAGGGTTGCCGCGCGGCTTCACTTCCTCCGGGTTCGTTGGAAGTGGAGGCGCGAGCGCTCTGCGCTTGCGCAGGCGCGGGCGGCTCCCACGCGGGCGCATCAAAGTCGGGGAGGGGCGCGCCCTTCACGCGGCGCACGTCGTAGCCGAAGGGCGGGAGGTCGCACTCGAAAGCACCGTAGGGGTGGCGAATCGTGGCGGCGACGGCGAGGCCGTTGAAGTTCACCAGCGCGACGCTCGCGTCGCCGCCGCATTCGCGCAGGACTGCGAAGACGCCGTCGGGCGCCTCCACGCACAGGTAGTCGGCGGCGCCCCGGCGCATTTCGGGCGCGAGGCGGCGGATCCGGAGGATGCGGCGCATAGCCTCGAAGCAGCCGTCCTCGGCCTCCTGGTAGATGAGCGGGTAGCCGTCGCAGAAGGCGGTCATGGCGAAGAGGGCGGTCGTGGCGGCGCGGCCGAAGAGCGGCAGGGCGTGATGGGAGTCGTGGTTCTCCATGTAGCGCACCTGGACCGCTCCGGGCGGCAGGGCGGCCTGGCGCTCCGCGAGGTGGCGGCGGAGGTTGCGGACGCACTCGGCGACTGGGGTGTCGGTGAAGCGCCAGTACTGGAGGAGCGCGGGCTTGAAGTCGTAGATGGAATCGCAGACGGCCGCGCCGGAAAAGTGCGTCGTCTCGCCGAGGGTGGCGGCGTCGGGGCTGGACTCGCGTGCGGCGGCGCGGATGGCGCGGTTCATGGCGAGCGCCCCCTGGCAGCGCGAGAAGCTGCCGCGCGCGTAGGGGACGGCCGGGTTCCAGTTGGGGAAGCGGGAGCCGGACGCCACGTCGATCCGCCAGCCGTCGAGCAAGGAGGCCGCCGTGAGGTCGCGGACGATGCCGGAAAACATCGAGAGCCAGCCGGGTGAGAAGTAGTCGTAGGTCCACCAGGAGTCGGGGCGGCCGTCCTCCTTCCAGGCGAGGAACTCCGGATGGGCCTTGGCGCGGGGGAAGTCGGTGTGGCCGCCGTGCGGGACGGCGTCGCGCCAGACGCGGATGCCGCGCGAATGGGCGTCCGCGACGTATGCGGCAAGGTCGGCCATGGTGCCGACGCCCGGCTGGAGGGCGTAGTAGTCGCGGGGCATGTAGGGGGCCTTGTCCTCGATCGGGCGCATCCAGACGAGATCGGCGCCCAGCGCCTCCAGGTACGGCAGATAGGCGCGCGCGAGGGCGAGGCCGTCGGGGTCGCAGCGGTAGTCGTCGTTGCGGCCGCAGGGGTGGAGGGAGTAGCACGCCACGATGTCGCGCACCCAGCCGGGGCTGTCCTGCGGCGGCAGGAAGCCGACCTTGCGGAACCAGTCGCCGGTGTGGCGCAGGTGGTCGGCGGCGGTGCCGTCGCGGAAGGAGAGCCAGAGGTCGCCGAGGGTCTGCGGCTCGCCGGGGCGAATCCAGCCGGCCGTCTCGAAACGGCGGGAGAGCGCGAAGCCGTCGGCGCGCTCCGTGACGACCGGCACGGAGTAGTCGGCGAAGGGGCGCAGCTCATCGACGCACGACATCACGCTGCGCGCGCCGTCATCCGCGATGGCCATCGGCGTGTAGGTCGAACCTTCGGTGACGCGGCCCGGCGAGGCCTCGGCGGCGGCCCGGGAGAGCGGCGGCCACGCGCCGGCAAGGATGAAGGCGCCGGCTGGCCGGGCGCAGCCCGAATCCTCGCTGCCAGCCTCCCCGAACGGCACCTTGCCGTCGAGCACAGAAACCGATTTTAGGCGCACAGGCTCGTCGCCACGCCACTCGAAGACGAGGCGGCGGCGGACCATGCGGTCCTCCGGGAATGTCTGCCACTCCGTTTCCACGCGCCAAAGGCCCTGGGTGGCGGAGACAACAAGGACATTGGAGGGATTGTCCACAAACTCCAATTGCCCACCATTGTCCACAAATCGCAAATCCGTTTGTTCCCCATTGGCCGTCTCGAACGCCACGGCTTCGGCGGCATCGGGGTCGTCAACCAGAATGGCCCTGCCGTCCATCGTCACGGCCGAAAGGCGCCCCGTGAGAGGATCGAGGGAGAGCGAGAAGGAAGTCGAGCCGATGGCCGCGCCGCCCGCATCGCCAGCGCCAACGCCCCCTGCGCCCGCCGCTTGGACGACGGGGGCGGCCGCAAGCGCGGCGAGAAGCGAGAAAGTCATGGCGCGGGGTTTCATTCAATTTGCATTCTAGCAAAGGCCTAACGGAAGCGTGATAGGCAAACACGCAAAAAATATCAGATTTCGCGAAAATCTTTTTTATCGTGAAAATGCGAAACGACCTTCGGCGGCGCTGGTGCCGTCGCTTCTTCCAACTTCCCCATCCTTTGAAAAAATGGATTGACATTGAACTCGCTTTGTTTAAAAATCATCGACGTTTTCACTCCACAATGCAACAGGGACGACTGCAATGACAGCCACGCTGACCATCCGCGTGGACAACCCCCTCAAGGCCGAAGCCGAAGACTTCTTCGAAGACGTCGGCATGAACATGAAGACCGCCATCACCTGCTTCTTCAAGAAGTGCCTTGCCGCCAGCGAAATCCCCTTCAGGATTTCGCGGCAAGGCAGGCACGACCGGCTTCTCGCGGCGCTGAACGAGGCCAGGGAAGCGGCGAACGGCCCGACTGTCCTCGCCGACACGGGGACGCATTCCGACCTAGGGCTGTAAATGGGGCGGAAAACAGACAACGGGCAGAGGCCGCTGCGCATTCTGGCGCACATGGACGAGGCGCTGCGCGTGTCGCGGGAGGCGACGCGCGGGATTCTGCGCTATGCGGCGACGCACCCGGACGTCGAGGTGCGGCTCTTCGGGCCGGGAACGGCGGCGCGGAGTTTCCTCTCCTTCCGCGACTGGCGGCCCGATGGGCTGATCGCCGGCCTTCCCCCGCTGCGCGGCAAGCAGCGGGAGCGGTTCGGAAAGCTCGCCGGAGAGTTTCTGGCCGACGCCGCCGGGATGGGCTGCCGCGCCGCCGTGCTGTCGGCGTCGTCGGCGCCGCCGAAATGCCCGCTGCGTGTCGCGTGCGTCTCTCCGGACAACGTGGCCGTGGCGCGGTGCGCGGCGGAGCACTTCGCAGCGAAGGGCGTCCGGCACTTCGCCTACGTCGGCGACTACGAAAACGGGCGCAAGGCCGGCGAGAGGTCGTGGTCTGCGGAGCGCGACGCGGCGTTCCGCGCATGCGCGGAGAGGGCGGGCTGCACCTATTCGACCTTCGGCGAAGCGCTTGCCGCGCCGGACGCCGGGGCGCGGCAGCGAAAAAGCCTTGCGAAATGGGTCGCGGCGCTCCCGAAGCCGTGCGGCATCCTCGCCGCGCGCGACCTGCTCGCCAGCAACATCCTTCTGGCCTGCCGGGACGCCGGCGTCGCGGTGCCGCAGGCGGCCCTTGTCCTGGGCGTGGACGACAACGAGTTCGTCTGCCCGCACACGACGCCGACGCTCTCCAGCATCGCGATCGACTACGAGGGCGGCGGCTACATGGAGATGGAGGCGCTCGTCGCGATGCTTCGCGGCGGCGAGGCGCCGGCGGGCGACGTCAAATACGGCGTGAAGGGCGTCGTGCACCGCCTTTCGACGAGCGACCCGAACGAAGAGCATATCATGGCCGCGCGCGCAGAGGAGTTCATAGCCGCCAACGCGGCCTCCGGCGGCATTGGCGTGGGCGACGTGGCGAAAGCCGTTTTCGCGTCGGTGCGTCTGCTGGAGATGAATTTCAAGGCCGTGACGGGCCGGACCGTCTGCCAGGCGATACAGGACGCGAAACTGCGGCGCGTCTGCTCGATGCTCGTAGAGACGCAGACGCCCATCGGCGACATCGCCGGCATGTGCGGCTTCGAGAGCGACGGCTACCTGAAGGAACTCTTCCGCCGCCGCTTCGGCTGCACGATGCGCGACTGGCGCCATTTCGGCGGACGGCCGAAACTCCGCTAGGCTGTCCCGCCGGAAATATGCCTCGGATTTCCCGCTCAAGCACACGAAACCGCCTTTTGCTAGAATCTCCGCCCGTCGGTTGCGCCAGACCTTCGCCGGAAGTGGCGGCGACTGGCAAAACGCCGAAACAGAAGAGGAAGCACATGTTCAAAGGCACATACACCGCGCTCGTGACGCCGTTCAACCGCGACGGGACTGTCGATTACGGCTGTCTCCACGCCATAGTCGATCAGCAGGCCGCGGCGGGCATCGCGGGCGTTTGTCCGGTCGGCACGACCGGCGAGTCCCCTACCCTTTCCTACGAGGAGCATGAAGAGGTCATCCGCAAGACGGTGGAATATTCCGCCGGTCGCATGCAGGTCGTGGCCGGCACGGGCGCCAACTCCACGCGCGAAGCGGTGGAGCTGACGCGCCACGCGATTGCGGACGGCGCTGACGCGACGCTCCAAATCGCGCCGTACTACAACAAACCCACCCCGGAAGGCCTGTACAGGCACTTTGCGGAAGTCGCGGACGTCGGGCTGCCGGTCCTCCTCTACAACGCCCCCGGCCGCACCGCCCGCGACATCCCGGTTTCTGTCGTGAAGCGCCTTTGCGCCCACGAAATGGTCAAGGGGATAAAGGAGGCGGCCGGCGACGCCAACCGGGCAAGTCTCGTCCGGGCCGCATGCGGCGACCGCATCGACATCCTGTCCGGCGACGATTCGCTCACGCTGCCGATGATGGCGGTGGGGGCGCTGGGCGTCGTATCCGTCGCCTCCAACGTTATCCCCGCCGAAGTCGCAAAAATGGTGAACCTCGCGCTTGCCGGCGATTTCGCCGCCGCGCGCGCCATCCACGAAAGGCTGTATCCGCTCTTCTGCGACCTTTTCATCGAGGTCAATCCCGTGCCGGTAAAAGCCGCGATGGCGATGCTCGGCACCGCCGAGGAAACATACCGCCTTCCCCTGTGCGAGCTGCTGCCGGAGCACCGCGTGCAACTCGAAAACACGATGCGCCGCCTGGGCCTCGTTTCCTAAACAGG
This sequence comes from Kiritimatiellia bacterium, assembly GCA_017450425.1. Classification (GTDB taxonomy): domain Bacteria; phylum Verrucomicrobiota; class Kiritimatiellia; order RFP12; family UBA3636; genus UBA3636. The sequence continues at coordinate 5,750 of JAFSUV010000033.1, read as the reverse complement.
GCGCGGAGGAGCAGCCATGACGAAAATTACGGTTTTCGGCGCCGCCGGCAGGATGGGCGGATCGATCATCCGCAACATGGCGGGAACGCCAGGCATCGAGCTGGCCGGCGCCGTCGAAGCGCCTCAATCGCCGGCCATCGGGCGCGACGCCGCGCTCGCGGCCGGTCTTCCGGAGCCGTGCGGGGTCGTGATTTCCGCCGACGCCGAAACCGCCGTCGCGAAATGCGACGTGGCGGTGGACTTCACTTTCCACGAAGCGGTGCCGGGCCACGCCTCATTGGCGAAAACGCTCGGCAAGGCTTTCCTCGTCGGCACCACGGCGCTCACGCCGGAAGAGCGCGCCGCCGCGCTCTCGGTGGGCGAGACCGCCCCCGTGCTCATCGCTTCGAACATGTCGGTCGGCGTAAACCTCCTCGCGGAACTCGTGCGCCGCGCCGCAGCCGTCCTTGGCGACGGATTCGACGCCGAAGTGGTCGAGATGCACCACCGCTTGAAGAAGGACGCCCCTTCCGGCACCGCGATTTCGCTCGCCGCCGCCGTGGCGGAAGGCCGCGGGCAAAGCCTCGCGGCCGTCCGGCGGGACGGCAGGTCGGGGCTTGTCGGCGAGCGCCCCGCAGGGGAAATCGGCCTGCATGCGCTTCGTGGCGGCGATGTCGTGGGCGACCACGACGTGATTTTCGCGTCGGATGGCGAAATGCTGCGCCTTTCGCACCGCGCGACTTCCCGCGACTGCCTCTCCCGCGGCGCGATACGCGCGGCGATGTGGCTTGCCGGACGCAGCGCCGGCGTTTACACGATGGCGGACACGCTGGGACTGTAGCGCCATGGATCAGACACGATACCGCCCGGAGATGCACGAAGCGCTCGCCGAAATTTCGGCGCTCGCGTTCGACACGCCGGATTTCCGCGAAGCGTCGTTCAGGTTTGCCGCCCCGATCGGGCCGGGCGACAACGCCGCGCTTGCACTCCGGCCTGTCGAAATCGGCGGCGAACCGATGTGGCAGATCGTCCGCGGCGGCGATGCCGCGAACCGCTCTCGCGGGCAGGCGAAGAAACTGCTGTGGGAACTCGCCAACAGCGCGAACATCCTCGCCGAGGCGCATGCCTCCGCGTCCGACGGCACCGCGCTGCATTTTCGCACCACGCGCAAGGGGCACGTGCTGCTGCAGCGCGTCCGCGCCACCGCCGCCAAAGCCGCTTCCTCCGCCCACGACCGCGACAAGGACCACGCGCTGAAGCGGTTCGATTCGTCGCGCCTTCTCGTGGCGCTCGGACTTGCCGGGCCGGACGGGGAGGTGAAGCCTTCGATGCAGGGCAAGTACAGGCAGGTCAACCAGTTCATCGCGCACGTCGAAGCGGCGCTCGACGAGCTCCCGCCGCGCAAGGACGAAACGGCGCCGCTAAACGTCGTGGATTGCGGGTGCGGCAAGGCATACCTCTCGTTCGCGGCGAAGGCCTATCTTGAAGCGGTACGCGGCGTGAAGGTGGAATTGAGCGGCGTGGATCTGAAGGAGAGCGTGATCGCGGCCTGCCGCCGCACGGCTGAAGTGCTCGGATGCGCCGGCACTGCGGCGTTCCACGCCTGCGACATCGCGGCGTTCAAGCCGGAAACCCGCCCGGACGTCGTGCTCTCGCTCCACGCGTGCGACACCGCAACCGACGAAGCGATCGCCTTCGGCGTCGAGCGCGGCGCACGGGCGATCATCTGCGCTCCGTGCTGCCAGCACGAGCTCCAGAAAACGCTCGATCCCAAACTCTCCCCGCACCAGGCGCTTCTCAGGAACGGGATTTTGCGCGAACGCTTCGCCGACATCTTGACGGACGCCTTCCGCGCGCAGATACTGCGCGTCATGGGATACCGCGCGACGGTGGCCGAGTTCGTCGATGCCGAGGCTACGGCCCGCAACGTTGTCATCAGGGCCGTGCGCGTGTCGCGGCCGGGCACGGGCACCGCCGTGGCGGACTACTGGGATCTCGCCCGCGCCTGGCGCGTCACTCCGTGGCTCGCCACACGCCTGAAACTGCAGGAGCCATGAAAAAGTTCGCGATCGTGACCGCATTGACGCTGGGGCGCGCACCGCTCGTCGCGCTCGGCTGCGCCGCCTCGCTCGCGAATCTGGCGCGGCCGTCCGTCGCCTGGGTCGTCGCCGCCGGCTGTCTGCTTTCGCTGTCGGCCGTGACGGATCTTTTCGACGGCGCGCTCGCCAGGGCCTGGGGCGTGACGAGCCGTTTCGGCGCGCTGGCCGATCCGCTCATGGACAAGGTGTTCTACCTTTCCACGCTGCCGACGGCCACGTTCATCGCGCTCTGGTGCGAAGACGTCCGCCACGCCTCGGTGCTGCTCGCGCTCGACGTCGTATCGCTCCTGCGCGACCAGTGGGTCTCGTTTCTGCGCTCCGTCGGGAGCGAATACGGCGCGGACGTCCGCGCCTCGATTTCCGGCAAAATCAGGACGATCGTCGGCTTCCCGGTCATCGTGTTCGTCCATGTCGCGCTCGGAGTGGATGTCTTGGCCGCGAAACTCCCGGCGTTCGAGTCGGCGCGCCTTTGCCCGCCCCAGGTGCCGATCGCCCTCGAAGCGATTCTCGGCGCCGTGACGGTCTGGTCCTGCGCCGCATACACGGCGCGGTTCGCACCGTATCTCAAAATGAGCTGCGCCCGCGGCGGAAAGCGCGACTAGCAGGAAAATGCCGCGCTACCGGATACTCGTGGCCTACGACGGCACGGACTTCAAGGGCTGGCAGCGCCAGCCCGGCGAGCGCACCGTGCAATCCGCCCTTGAAGACAGTCTCGCGCCGCTCCTCGCCGCAGGAGAGTCCGTGGCGGTTCACGGCAGCGGGCGCACGGACGCCGGAGTGCACGCCCGCGGACAGACCGCGCATTTCGACCTGATGCGCGAAATCGATCCCGACAGTCTGCGCCGGGCGATGAACAACCGCCTCGACGCCGACGTGCGCGTCCTCTCCGCCTCGCCCGCCGCGCCCGATTTCGACGCGCGACGCTCCGCGCATTCAAAGGAATACAGGTACTTCGTGTGGAACGCCGAAGAGATGGATCCCGCGAAAAGACGCTCCTTCGCCCACGTGCCGACGGCCCTCGATGTCGATGCCATGCGCCGGGCCGCGCGCAAGTTCGTGGGGGAACACGACTTCGCCGCGTTTTCAGCCAATCCGCAGCGCCCGGTCGAAAGCACGATCCGCACCATCCACTCGCTCGAAATCGCGGACAATCCGCCGGAGATCGAGATTCGCGTGTCGGGCAACGGATTTCTCTACAAGATGGTGCGCTCGATCTCCGGATTCCTCATTTCGGTCGGCGCGGGAAAGGCGTCGGAAGCGGAAACCGAGGCGATCTTCGCTTCCGGCAAACGCACGGCCCGCGTGGAAAGCGCACCGGCGTGCGGACTCTCGCTCTGGCGCGTATGGTACGAAAACGCCGGCGGCCGGCCCGGCGCGGAAGAGCCGGCATGGCTGCCAAGACGAAGGCGCAATGGAAAAAGCAGCCTGTCGTGTTGAAATAAACCGCGACGTCGGATAGACTAGAAAAAAGCCGCGCACCGCACAGAAAACAAGGCGCGCGGTGGATTTGAAAACACAGAAAATGCGCACCTTCAACAACATCCTCGTGACCGGCGGAGCCGGCTTCATCGGCTCGAACTTCATCCGGTACGTCCTCACCAAAACCGATTTCGCCGGGCGCATCGTGAATTACGACGCCCTGACGTACGCCGGCAACGCCGAGAGCCTTGCCGACGTCGCGCAGGCGTTTCCGGGGCGCTACGAATTCGTGCACGCCGACATCCGCGACGGAGCGGCCGTGGCGGCGGCGCTCGAAAAATACAGCGTCGATGCCATCGTGCATTTCGCCGCCGAGTCGCACGTCGATCGCTCGATAACGTCGCCGGACGACTTCGTGCAGACAAACATCGTCGGCACGTTCCGCCTGCTCGAAGCGGCGCGCGCCATGGGGCGGAAGCTCGCCCTTTTCCACCATGTTTCGACGGACGAAGTGTTCGGCTCGCTCGGCGAAACCGGGTTTTTCTCGGAAACGACCCCATACGCGCCGCACAGCCCGTATTCCGCCTCGAAGGCCGGAAGCGACCACCTCGTGCGCGCGTTCCGCGACACGTACGGACTGCCGGTCACGCTCACGAACTGCTCGAACAACTACGGCCCGTACCAGTTCCCGGAGAAATTGATCCCGCTCATGATCCTCAACGCCCTGGAAGGCAAGGAACTGCCGGTTTACGGCGAAGGCACCAACGTGCGCGACTGGCTCCACGTGGAGGACCACTGCGAGGCGATTTGGACCGTGATGACCAAGGCGGCGATCGGCGAAACCTACTGCGTCGGGGGCCGCAACGAAATGCGCAACATCGACGTGGTCGGGAAAATCTGCGCGCTCGTTGACACGCTGGCGCCGCCGCTCGCTTCGGGCGCGCCGCGCAGCAGTCTCATCCGCCACGTCAAAGACCGCCTCGGCCACGACCGCCGCTACGCGATCGACTGCTCGAAACTGGAGCGCGACCTCGGCTGGAAACCGGCGCACGACGCCAAGACCGGCTTTGAGGAAACCGTCAAGTGGTATCTCGCCTCGTCCCGCTGGGTGGATTCCGTGCGCACCGGCGCATACCGCAACTGGATAGAGCGCAACTACGCCTCCCGCTAGCGCGTGGGCGAATGCGGAATGACCGACATGAAAACCCGTAAGCCAATCAAGCGCGCGCCGCTGCGCGTTTTCGTCTGCGCCTCCGCGCTTCTCCTTTTGCAGGGCTGCCGCAGCCCCGCGCCGGTATGCCTGTTGTCCCCGCGCTGCGGAGCCGTCGTGGCGACGCTTTCCGACGCCCAGAAGTCTTTCCTCGAAATGCCGCGCGACGAGCGCGTCGCGAAATTCGCAGACCAGGATTTCCGCAACGCGCTTCGCGACAAGGCCGGCTACTATCCCTTGCCGACCAAGTTCGAGTGGGCGCTCTCCGATGCGGTGGCCGTGCCGCCCGGCGGAATCGAATACGAAATCGAGGTCGTGCGACTTGAACCGGCCGAAAAGGTCTTCTTCGCCACGAACTTCGTTTCCTCCTCCATCACGAACTCCATCGTCGCCGACAACTTCGAAATCGCGCGCCGCTACCGCTGGAAAGTTTCGGCGAAGGCGCTCGGCGCCGAAGCGGAAGGGGAATTCGAGACCGAGGACATGGCGCCGCGCCTCATCCGGCTGCCCAACATCCAGAACATGCGGGATCTCGGCGGTCGCGTCGGCCTCGACGGCCGCCGCGTAAAGCAGGGCATCGTCTATCGCAGCGCCGGGATCAACAACAACGCGACTCACATCTACTACACTGAAAAAGAGCTCGCCGAAATTCCGGAATACCGCGAAAAGGTCGAGGATTTCAGGAGCATGAAGGCGCTCTGGGATTCGCTTGCCGCCGCAGACGGCGCCGCTCCGCTCCCGCTTTCGCTCTCGCCCTCCTGGACGCTCTTCCTGCCGGAAGGCGACCGCGACTCTTTCGACAGGATTGCCGTACCGGCGCTCAAAGCGCTGGACGCCGTGCCGGAAGAATTTCTCGGAGCCAAGGGCGTCCCGCTTGAAATCGCCGACGGCGAAATGCACGCCTTCGACAAGGAGACGGCAAGGGGCCCGGCGGTGCTGATGCAGGAAATCGACGCGCCCGACGATGGCTGCTTCCTGCTGTCGGCGGGCGGCGACTACTGGTGGAACCTGCGCTCGAACGGCCGCGCTGCGTTCGATCTCGT
>JAFSUV010000032.1 GCA_017450425.1 Kiritimatiellia bacterium | reverse complement strand
GGCAGGACTGAAGGACGGCGACATCGTGCGCCGCGTGAATTCGCTCGACATGACGCGCCGCGACTACGCCGAGGCGCTCATCGCAGCGTTCGTCGAAGGGCGCGCCTCGATGTTCGTGTTCGAGATCGAGCGCGCCGGCGAAACGCAAAAGGTGGTGTTCGAAATCGAGTGAGCGGCCGCGCCGGCGCGGCGCTTCACCTCCGGCGCGCCGCCGATGCGTATGCGGCGAAGACCATGGCGTCCGTTTCCGCGGCGTCAGCAAACGACACGAACGGCTTTCCGCCGGTCTTCACCGCCTTGACGAAATCGTCTATCTGCGCCTGGTGGCCGTTCCCGTAGTACGCCTTGCCGGCCGGAAAAACCTTGGCTGCGGCGTCGAGCGCCTTTTCGATTTTCGCACGAACCCGCTTTTCGGCCCTGGCGTCGGAGAAACTCAGGAATCCGAGCTTGTCGTTTTCAAGCACGACCGAACCCTTGGTGCCGTGGAACGCCAGGCGCGAAGCCCATTTGCGCTCGCTCGCGCTCGTGGCCGCGAACGACCCCACGGCGCCGCTTTTCATCTTGAGCGCGATGCCGATCGTGTCTTCGGTCTCGATGACGCCGCGGTGCCCGATGTTTGCGCCGAACGCCTTCGCGGCCTCGGCCCCTCCGGCGATCCAGAGCAGAAGGTCGAAATAGTGGATCGCCTGGTTTATGAGGACGGACCCGCCCTCGCCGGCCTTCGTGCCGCGCCAGGCGTCATTGCGGAAATAATCGGCGCTCCGGAAGCAGTGAAGCGATCCGGTCGCAGTCAAAATGTCGCCGAAGGCGCCGCCCGCCACGAGACCCTTCAAGACCCGGGGAAGCGGCTCGAAACGGTGCTGAAACACGCCGGCGGCGACGAGCTCCGGGTGGCGCCCGGCGCACGAAACCATTTTCGAGAGGTCGGAAGCGCACCGCGCAAGGCTCTTTTCGCAAAGCACGTGCTTGCCGGCGTCAAGCGCGGCACACGCGAGCGCCGCGTGCGAAGCGTGGTCGGTGCAGATCGACACGGCATCGACGTCCGCCGCCGCGAAAACGCCGGCCGCATCCGTTGACCACCGCGCCCCCGGCGCCTTTTCGCTCGCCGCCACCGCCCGGCTCTCGACAAGGTCGCAAACCGCCACGACCTCGGCATCGGCGTTCCTCGAAAAACAGCGCAAATGCAAATCGCTTATGACGCCGCACCCTATTACCGCAACACGGACTTTCCTCTTGGAGGCCATTTTTGCGTCGAACCAGATTCTTCCTGCGCGTTTTCGCACATGCGGACGCACCGCCCGCAAAAAAATTGGCGGAGAGGGAGGGATTCGAACCCCCGGTACCTTGCGGCACACCTGATTTCGAGTCAGGCACCTTCGACCACTCAGACACCTCTCCGGAGCTATTGTCAAACGACGGCGGGGAAGTGTAGCGAATCGGAAATCGAAAATCAAGAGAAAATTTTTCGCGCCCGGCGCCTTGGCCGCGGCACCCCTCGATTCTTCCCGGCCCTTTTCGACGCTCCGCCCGCCCGGGCCAGCGCGCCGCCGCCGGGACGCCGCTCTCCGCCTGCGACAAAAAGCGTCCCGATTTCTGCTAGAATGGCCACTCTCAACGCAACAGCAAACCTGCAGACGGACGAGCCATGACAAAGGGAACAATCACTGGCGTGAACGGGAACCTGATTTCCGTGGCCTTCGAGGGGGCGGTGGCCCTCAACGAGATCGGATACGCTAAACTCGGCGAAACGCGCCTCATGTGCGAAATCGTGCGCATCCGCGGCACAGTGGCGGACATGCAGGTGTTCGAGGACACTTCCGGCCTCGGCGCGGGCTGCGAAGTGGAGTTCACCGGCGAACTTCTCTCCGTCGAGCTCGGCCCGGGGCTGCTGAAGCAGGTGTTCGACGGTCTGCAGAACCCGCTCCCCGGCCTGGCGGAGCAATTCGGATTCTTCCTCCAGCGCGGGAAAACCGTCGCGGCGCTCCCGCGCGGCGAAAAGTGGGCCTTCACCCCGGTCGCCAAGCCGGGAGACCGGGTTTTCGCCGGCGATACGATCGGCACGGTGCCCGAGGGCGTTTTCACGCACCGCATCATGGTGCCGTTCGGCCTCAAGGGGCGCTGGACAGTCAAGGACGTCGCCCCGGCGGGCGACTACACGGTCGAAGAGCAGGTCGCCACGGTGGTTGACGGCACCGGCGCGGAAATGCCGGTTCGCCTCATGCAGCGCTGGCCCGTTAAGATTCCGATTTCGTGCTTCGCCGAGCGCCTTCGGCCCGAAAAGACGATGGTCACGCAGATCCGCACGATCGACACGTTCTTCCCGGTCGCCCTCGGCGGCACGTACTGCATCCCCGGGCCTTTCGGCGCCGGAAAAACGGTGCTGCAGCAGACGACATCCCGGTTCGCCCAGGTCGATGTGGTCATCTACGCCGCGTGCGGCGAGCGCGCGGGCGAAGTGGTGGAAATGCTGCGCGAGTTTCCGGAGCTCTCGGATCCGCGCACCGGCAAAACGCTGATGGACCGCACGATCATCATCTGCAACACGTCTTCGATGCCGGTCGCGGCGCGCGAGGCGTCGGTTTACACCGCCGCGACGCTCGCCGCCTACTACAGGCAGATGGGGCTCGACGTGCTGATGCTCGCCGACTCCACTTCGCGCTGGGCGCAGGCGCTGCGCGAGCAGAGCGGCCGCCTCGAGGAAATCCCCGGCGAGGAAGCCTTCCCGGCCTACCTCGAATCCGTCGTGGCCTCGTTCTACGAGCGCGCCGGCCGCGTCCGTCTGCGCGACGGCTCGACGGGATCCGTCACGATCGGCGGCGCGGTGTCGCCGGCCGGCGGCAATTTCGACGAGCCGGTGACCCAGGCCACGATCAAGGTCGTCGGCGCGTTCCACGGCCTCTCGCGGGCGCGGTCCGACGCGCGCCGCTACCCCGCCATCGACCCGCTCGACTCCTGGAGCAAATACAAGGGCGTGTGCGACGAAACGCTCGTCGCCAAGGCGCGCGCCGTGCTCCGCAAAGGCAGCGACGTGGGGCAGATGATGAAGGTCGTGGGCGAAGAAGGCACTTCGATGGACGACTTCACGCTCTACCTCAAGGGCGAGCTCATCGACATGGCGTACCTGCAGCAGAATTCGTTCGACGAAACCGACGCCGCCTGCGGCGCCGACCGCCAGCGCCACGTCTTCGGCGTGCTTTGCGGCGTTCTCGACGCAAAAATGCGCTTTTCCACGCGCGACGAGGCGCGCTCCTTCTTCCACCGCCTGACGCAGCTTTTCCGCGACTGGAACGTGGCGAAATGGGACACGCCCGAATTCGCCGCCGGCGAAAAGGCGGTCATCGACGCAGTTTCTTCAAGGCAATGAAAATCCGCCCCTTTTCCGCTCTCCGCCCCGCAGACAACGCGCTCGCGGCCCGGATCGCTTCCCTGCCCTACGATGTCGTGGACACCGCCGAGGCGCGCGCCCTCGCCGGCGACCCGCTCTCGTTCTACCACGTAGTCCGCTCGGAAATCGACCTTGAGGAAGGCACTCCCATCGACGCCCCCGAGGTTTACGCCGGTGCGGCCAAGGCGCTCAAGGCGCTGGAGAGCGGCGGCTCGATGGTGCGCGAAGCGGCGCCGGCCCTCTACCTGTACCGCCAGGTCCGGCTCGGCGCGGCGCAGACTGCGGTCGTGGCCTGCTGCTCCATCGACGACTACGCCTCCGGCGTCATCCTGAAGCACGAAAAGACGCGCAAGGACAAGGAGGACGACCGCACCCGCCACATTCTCGAAACACGGGCCCACACCGGTCAGGTGTTTCTCTGCTACCGAGACAATGCGGGCATCGACGGAATGGTCGAAAGGGAATGCGGGCGGGAGCCGATGTTCGACTTCACGGCCGAAGACGGCGTGCGCCACGTCGTGTGGCGCGTCGAGGGCGACCGCGCCGCCGCCCTGGCGCAGGCGTTTTCGGCCGTTCCGAGGGCGTACATCGCGGACGGGCACCACCGCTCCGCCGCTTCGTTCCGCTCCGGCTCGGAGCTGCGCGCCGCGGCCGACCCTTCGACGCTGCGCCCGGCGTCCTTCGCCGACGACCCCGGCGCGGACTGGTTCATGGCGTGCCTTTTCCCGGCATCGCAGCTCAACATCCTCCCCTACAACAGGTGCGTCCGCGACTTGAACGGACTCTCGAACGGGGATTTCCTCAAAGCGGCGCTCGCCCGCGGCTTCTCGGCCGCATCGATCGCAACGCCGGAAAACCTGCCGGCGCATTCCTGCGCCATGCGCCTTTCGGACGGCTGGTACCGCCTCTCGTGGCCGGTGTCGGCCGAGCAGGCCTCGGACCCCGTGGCGCGCCTCGATGTGGCGCGACTGCAGGAAGACCTGCTCGCGCCGGTGCTCGGCATAGGCGACCCGCGCACGGACCCGCGGATATACTTCGTCGGCGGGATCCGCGGCGTGTCCGCGCTCGAGGGCGACGTCGATCGCGGCAAGGCCGCAGTCGCGTTTGCAATGCACCCGACGGCCATCGACCAGATGATGGCCGTGGCGGACGCCGGGGCGATGATGCCGCCGAAATCGACCTGGTTCGAGCCCAAACTGCGCTCGGGGCTGCTCGTGCATTCGTTCTAGCGCGGGCCGCCGGCGCGCGAATCGCCCAGGAAGCGGGAAACCACGATGTTTTTGCCGGAATTCGGAGTGCGCCGCCCGGTCGCGACCTTGATGGCGTTCGTGGCCGTGCTGCTCGTCGGCGCAATCGCCTGGACACGGCTCGCCGTGGACATGATGCCGGAAATCGAGAGTCCGGCGATTTCCGTCTATACCCGCTGGGACGGCGCTTCGACCGAGGACGTGGAGAAGCAGATCACGCGCCCGATCGAAAGCGCCCTCGGCTCGGTGGCCGATCTCGACGAAATCACCTCCACGACGGGCGAAGGCGTGTCGCGCGTCACCTGCAAGTTCAAGTGGGGGACGGAACTCGGCGAAGCGGCGAACGACATGCGCGACCTGCTGGAAAGGGCGAAGCGCCGTCTGCCGGACGACGCAGACGATCCGGTGATGTTCAAGTTCAACACCGCCAACATGCCGATCCTCGGCTTTTCCGTGACCGCGACGGAAAACGTGGAAAAACTCGAAGACACGGTGAACGACGACATCGTGGACGTCCTGAAGCGCGTCCCCGGCGTGGGCACGGCCGAGGCGTTCGGCGGCCTCGAGCGGCAGATCAACGTCTTCGTCGATCCGGCGAAACTCTCCGCGTGCGGACTCTCCGTGAGCGACATCGCGCTCAAGATAGACGCCGACAACCAGACCGAGCCGGCGGGGAAGGTGAAGATCGGCACCCTCGACTACACGATCCGGGTCCCGGGCGAATTCACGAGTCCGGAGCAGGTCGGCCTCGTCGTGGTGAAGCGCGACGGGGACCGCGTGGTCAGGGTGGCGGACATCGCGCGCGTGGAGGACGGCTTTGCCGAGCAGACGCGCATCGTGGAGCGCATGGGGCGCGCCGGCATGATGGTCGATGTGCAGAAGCGCTCGGGCGAGAACACGATGGCCGTGGCAAAGCGCGTTTTCGAAAAGCTCGAGGAAATCAAGCGCAACCTCCCCGCCGACTACGCGATCGACGTCGTGTTCGACACGAGCGACAACATCGGCAAATCCATCGCGTCCGTCCGGCAGACCGTGCTGTGGGGCGGCGCGTTCGTGGTGCTCGTGACGCTGTTTTTCCTCCGCAGCGCCCGCACGGCTCTCGTCATAACGCTCACGATCCCGTTTTCGCTCATCGTGGCCGCGGTGTTCATGTTCTTCAAGGGCTGGACGATCAACCTCATGAGCCTCTCCGCCCTCGCCCTCGCCGTCGGGATGGTGGTGGACAACGCCGTCGTGGTCCTCGAAAACGTCATTTCGCACTTTTCCCGCGGAGAGGACCGGAAGAAGGCGGCGGAGAAGGGTGCGGACGAAGTCGGCACCGCCATCCTCGCCTCGACGCTCACCACCATCGTGGTGTTCGTGCCGCTCGTTTTCGTGGAAGGCGTGACGGGCATCATGCTGGGGCAGCTGGGCGGGATCGTGACGGCCACGCTCGCGGCGTCCGTCGTCTGCGCCCTGCTTCTTACGCCGATGCTCGCCTCGCATCTCCTGTCGCCGCCCCCGTCCGGCGGCGGCGCGTACGCGAGGTTCTACGCCTGGAGCGACTCGAAGTTCGCCGCGCTGGAGGGCTTCTACGCGCGTGCGCTCGCATTCGCGCTCCGGCACCGCTTCGCGGTGGCGGGCTTCGCCGCGCTCGTGATCGTCGCCACGGCGCTTGTTTTCCGGACGCTCGGAAGCGAGTTCATGGGCAAGGAGGACACGGGCCAGCTTTCGATATCGTACCAGCTGCCGCTAAGCACGCGCCACGAAATCACGGCCGCAACCGGGCGTCGCATCCTCGAAGTCGCCCGCAGGGTTTGCGGCGAAGGCGTGATCACGTCCGAAATGCTCCGCGCCGGCGGCACCGGCGGCTTCGGCGGCGGCGGCGGGTCCCACGCCGGCACGATCCGCCTCAGGATGGTCGATGCAAGGTTCCGCCCGAAAACCGCCGAGCAGTACGGCAGCGAAATCACGCGCGAAGTCTCCGAATGGCCCGAGATCGTGAAGGTGTACGCTTCGTCCGGCTCGTTCATGAACCGCATCCTGCGCGGCGGCGGCGCCAACCTCGCCGTGGAAATCTACGGCTACGATCTGGACGAGACGACGGCCGTGGCGGAGGCGGTGAAGCGCATCGCCGAAGAGACGGACGGCGCGCGCGACGCGCGGATTTCGCAGGATATGGGCAAGCCCGAGCTTTCGATCGAAATCGACCGCCGCAAGGCTTCGGCCCTCGGGCTCTCGATGGACGGCGTGACGGCCATCGTGAGCGCGCTCTTCCAGGGCGACGACTGTTCCGAATACCGCGAAGGCGAGGACGAATACGACATAACGCTGCGGCTCGACGAGCCGGACCGCAGGAGCATAGAGGACATCCGCCGCACCGAGTTGCCGCTGCCCGGCGGCGGCAGGATCCGCCTCGACGCCTTTGCAAACGTCGTGGAGGGAACCGGCCCGGTCACGATCGACCGGAAAAACCAGCAGCGCATCGTCACGGTGGAATTCGACGCGGCGGACAGGCCGGAAGGCGACGTCATGGCGGACGTCCGGCGCAGGATCGAGCGCGAGGTCGTGCTCCCGAACGGCGTCTCGATCAACTATGGCGGCATGATCGAGGAGCAGGAGGAGAGCGAGCGCGCCATGGCGCTCATGATTGCGCTCGGCGTCGTGCTCGTTTACATGGTGATGGCGGCGCAGTTCGAGTCGCTCCTGCATCCGCTCGTAATCATGTTCAGCGTGCCGTTCGCGTTTTCGGGGGTCGTCGCGGCGCTCGCCGCGACCGGGACCGCGCTGTCGATGTCGGCCAACATCGGCAAGGTGCTGCTTGTCGGAATAGTCGTCAACAATTCGATCGTCCTCGTCGATTGCGTAAACCGCCTCCGCGCCGGAGGCGCGGCCCTGAAGGGCGCCATCGTCGAGGGCGGCCGCAACCGGCTCCGCCCGGTGCTGATGACGACCTGCACGACGGTGCTGGGGATGCTCCCGATGGCGCTGTCGCACGGCGACGGCTCGGCCACCTGGCGGCCTCTCGGCCTCGTCGTGGTGGGCGGGCTCTCGGTGGCGACCCTGGTCTCGATGCTGCTGGTGCCGACGCTCTATTTCGCAGTCGAGCGCCGCCGCCGCCATTAACGCTCCAGGGCGGAGCCCAGGCGCGCGCGAACCGCCTCCGGCGAATAGCGCGAAAGGACGTAGCGGCGGCCCTGGGCGGCAAGGGTCGCGGCGGCGGCGGGGTTGTCGAGCAGGAACGAAAGCTCCTCCTCGAACTCCGGGTAGTCCTTGAACCACAGCCCGCCGCAGGCGCTCTCGCACTGCCACTTGAGGACCGCGCCCTTTGCGTGCACGAGCGCCGGCGTGAGGGCGAGCCAGGACTCGAGCACGACTATGGAGAGGCTTTCGTTGACCGAAGGGTGCACGAACGCCGCGGCGCCGGCCATCGCCTCGCGCTTCTCCTCCTCGCTGACGAAGCCGAGGTCGTGTATCGCCGGCACGAGCGAAGACGGAGGCTCGATTTCGCCAGAACCGGTGAGGACGAGATGCACGTCGCGCCCGGTGCGCCGGCGAAAGGCGTCGAGGTAGTCAAGCAGGATCGGCGTGCCCTTCGCGCCTTCGCGGCGACCGCTGTAGATTATGTACGGAGCGGCGATGCCGGTGCGCGAAGCGAATGCCGTCTTCGACGCTTCAAACGGCTCGATCCCCATCGCGACCGTCTCCTCGACGCGCGGCGACAGGCCGGACATGAGGCGGTGCGCAAGTTTGCGCTCCGGCTCGGTGTTGAAAAGAAAGCCGCGTATTTTGGAAAACGCCGCATGGAGCGCTTCGACGCGGGCGTAGCACTCGTCGTGGAAGCAGGGCACGAGAAGCGTCCTTTCCGGGGCGGCGAGACACACTTCGCGCGTGAGGCCGAAGAGGTATGGCCCCACGACAATGCGGTCGTAGTCGCGCCCGCCACTCTTTATCCAATCGACCAGCGCCGTGGAATTCACGCCGTTTGCGAGCCACTGCTCCTGCTCCCCGGGCGACAGACGGCAGCCGCTCGCGAGGTTCACCTGCAGCTTGGCGTAGAGCCCGGTGTCGCGCCCGTCCACCGGGAAGCGCCGCACCGTGAGGCCGTCGCGCGCGAAAACGCCGGGCGGCGCCTCGTTCGCCCAGGTGTGGTGGTTTTTGGCGCACGTGCAGAGCAGATCCACTTCGTGGCCGAGGCGCACGGCGTCGAGGGCGAGCGAGTAGAGGAGCGTCTCCGCGCCCCCGACTGTGCCGGGTTCGTGCAGACGTGGGGCGACTACGGCGATTCGCATGGCGTTTTCCTGCGGAGAAATGCGGCTTTTCAGCCGCCGCGACCGCTCTCCAGCGCCTCGATGCGGCTTTCGAGACGGGAGATCTCGGACTTGTGCCTGCGGTTCATCGTCTCGATCGCCGCAAGCAGCACCGCATTCGTCTGGTTCTGCTGCGACCAGAGGCGGTACGTGTAGAACTTCAGCAGTTTCCAGATCGTCTTTTTGAGCAGGATCATCAGCGGACGCAGCGAGCCGCGCTTCTCCATGATCTCGAAATCGTTTATGTCAACCGGCACGATCTGGCGCAGACACCTCAGGTACTGTTCCATGAACTGCTCGTCGTCCTCGATGAGCAGCAGATTGTTGCGCTCGGCGCGGGCGACGATCTCGTCGTCGTAAACGCCGCGCGCGCGCTTGTCGGCCACTGCGGCGCGGATTTGCTCCACGATCTTGTGCGCGTCTATGCCGTCCGCGCCGATCTCGATGGCGGGCGGGGTGTCGTCGTTTTCGTCGTACTTAGCCATGGCGGTGGAGAAACGGGTTCGTCGCAAGTTCCGTTGATATCGTGGTCTCCGGGCCGTGCCCGGGCAGGACGAGCGTCTGCGGCGGCAATGCCGCGAGCAGGGCGAGCGAGCGCTCCATCGCCGCGTCGTCGCCGCCCGGCAGGTCGGTGCGGCCTATCGTGCGGGCGAAAAGCGTGTCGCCGGAAAACAGGATGCCGCGCGCATTTGCGCCGCCCTCCCGCGCGAAGTAGCACACGGAGCCCGGCGAGTGGCCGGGCGTGGCCAGCACGGAGAAAACGGTGCCGCCAAGGCAAATGCTGTCGCCGTTGCGGACGCGGGAAACACGCCCGGCCTCAGGCCGGCGCGGCACGCGGTACGGCGGCATTTCGTTGAGCGGCGTAAAGCACCACGCCTCGTCCTCGCCCGAAATGCGCACCGTGGCCGCCGGAAAGGCGGCGAGCACCTCGCCCAGAGCGGAGATGTGATCCACGTGGCCGTGCGTAAGCAGCACTTCGCGCAGCTCCGCCCCGCTCGCGCGGACGGCCGCGGCGAGCCGCTCCGGCTCGCCGCCGGGATCCACAAGCGCGGCCTCGCCGCCGCAAACCGCGAGCCACGCGTTTTCGCGAAACGCGCCGTTTTCGATCCGCGTGATGTCCATCGCCGGCATGCTACTCAAGGACGAACAGAAGCGCGAAAAGGATCACGAGCGCCACGGCGATGCGCCAGAGAGTCACGATGTTGTGCGCGATATGGGTTTTGATCGCGAACATCCACCACCAGAGCGTGTATTCCTTGCCGCAGCTGGCGCAGCGCCACAGTTCCATCGGGCCGGGGGTGAACTCCATCCACTTCGGATTGTTCCACTTCCAGCGCTCGGTTTTGCCGCAATATGGACACTTCAGCTTCATGGCTAGCCGCGGCCTCCAGAAGGCGGCTCGGGCCGCACGCGCAGCGGCGGCACGAGGGTTGAAAAGAGGTCGTTGAGCGTCTCGGCCCGGCGGATCAGCACGGGCGCGCCGCCGCCGGGCGGCAGGAGCCACTCGGCCGAGCGCAACTTGCCGTTGTAGTTGAAACCCATGGCGTGGCCGTGTGCGCCGGCGTCGTGGATGGCGACGACGTCGCCCGGCTCAAGCTCCGGCAGCGGACGCGCGATGGCGAACTTGTCGTTGTTCTCGCAGAGCGACCCCGTGACGTCGTAAACCTCCGCCGCCGGCGCGTTTTCCTTGCCGAAGACCGTGATGTGGTGGTATGCGCCGTAGAGCGCCGGGCGCATGAGATTGGCCATCGAGGCGTCGAGACCGGCATAGACGCGGTAGGTGCGCTTCACGTGCAGGACGCGCGAGACGAGCCACCCGCACGGCCCCGTGACGAAGCGCCCGCTTTCCGTGGCGATGCGCGGCATCGCGATGCCGTTGCGCACGAGGATGTCCTCCGCCGCCTCCTTGACGCCCCTTCCCACGGCGTCGAGGTCGATTTCGTCCTCTTCCGGCCGGTACGGGATGCCGAACCCGCCGCCGAGATTCACGAAGTCGAACGCAATGCCGAGCTCGCGCGACAGCGCCGCGACGAGGTCGAAGAGCAGCCGCGCGGTCTCCACGAAATACGGCGCCGAGCGCTCGTTGCTCGCCACCATGGCGTGAAGGCCGAACTTCCTGACGCCGCGCTCCTTGAGCATCCTGTAGCCCTCGAAGAGCTGCGGCCGCGTGAAGCCGTACTTCGCCTCTTCCGGCTTGCCGATTATGGCGTTGCCGTCCTTGAGCGGGCCGGGATTGTAGCGGCAGCAGGCGACTTGCGGCAACCGCCCGCCGAGGGCGCGCTCCGCGAAGCCGATGTGGCCGATGTCGTCGAAATTGATCGTCGCCCCCATTTTGGCCGCCTTGCGGAACTCTTCGGCCGGGGTGTCGTTGGAAGTGAACATCACGCGGTCGCCGGTCAGGCCGGAGCGCTCGGCCATGACGAGCTCGGCGAGCGACGAGCAGTCCGCCCCGGTGTCCGCCGCGCGGAGAAGCTCCAGAATGGCCGGATTGGGCGTGGCCTTCACCGCAAAATAGTTGCGGTACCCCGGCGCCCAGGCGAACGCGCGGCGCAGGGCCTCGGCCCTGGCGAGAATCGCCGCGCCGTCGTAAACATGGAACGGAGTCGGCGTCGTCTCCTCCATGCGCTTGACGTCTTCAATGTCAAAGGGGATTGTCTTGCGGGTCATTTCCGGTTGGCGCACCAATAGACAAAACGTTGCTTCAAATCATTGGAGGCGGGATTCTAGCACAAAACGGGCGAAAGGCGGCGGCAAGCGTCGCGAAGGATTTTTTCGGTGGTCGGCCAGTCGATGCAGGCGTCCGTCACGGAGAGTCCGGGCTTCAGGAGGCGGATGTCCTTGGGGATGGGCTGGGAGCCCCATTCGAGGAAACTTTCAAGCATGAAGCCCCGGATCGAGCGGTTGCCCCTTTCGATCTGCCCGACTACATTTTCCAGCACTTCGCCCTGGCGGGCCGGGTCTTTGCCGGAATTCGCGTGCGAGCAGTCGATCACTATCGAAGGCGGCAGATGCGCGGCCTTGAGGCGGCGCTCGCATTCCGCCACGTGCTTTTCGTCGTAGTTCGGCTCCTTGCCGCCCCGCAGCACGACATGGGCGTAGGGGTTGCCGCAGGTCGAGAAAACCGCAGGCAGGCCGTCGCCCGTGACGCCCAGGAAATGGTGCTGTCCGAGCGCCGACGCGATGCCGTTCACGCATGTGTCGAGCGATCCGTCGGTGCCGTTCTTGAACCCGACAGGCGTCGAAAGGCCGGAGGCGATTTCCCGGTGCGTCTGCGCTTCGGCCGTGCGCGCGCCGATTGCGGTCCACGAGACGAGATCGCCGATGTACTGCGGCGTCAGGGTGTCGAGCACCTCGGTCGCCGTCGGCAGTCCGAGCGCCGCAGTCTCGATGAGAAACCTGCGGGCCATGCGGAGGCCGTCGTCGATGCGGAAGGTGTCGTTGAGGTACGGGTCGTTTATGAGGCCTTTCCAGCCGACCGTCGTGCGCGGCTTTTCGAAATAGACGCGCATCACGACGAATATCGAGTCCGCGACCTCGTCCGCAAGCGCCTTGAGCCGCCGCGCGTACGTGGCGGCGGCATCGAGGTTGTGGATCGAGCACGGACCGACGATGGCGAAAACGCGCTTGTCTTCGCCGTCGAGTATTTTTTCTATCGCCGCGCGCCCCGCGACCACGGTCTGCAACGCCTCTGCGGGCGCCGGGATTTCGTCCCGCAGCCGTGCCGGCGTGACGATGGTCTGGATCGACCGGATGTTGACGTTGTCAATTTGCGAGTATTCCATGGCCGTGCCCTGTCGCGGTTTCACTCGCCGCTTTGCCTTGCGCCGCGCCTCGTGCGCACTTCGAGCGCCGTGTCCTGCTGCCCGAACCTGTCGAACCGCATGGTTTCGAGGGGATAGCGCTCCCGCACCGCAGCGAGCAGGTCTTCGCGCAAGGCTTCGTCGAGCGGATTCGTGGAAGGGCATTCGAGCGCGAAGGTGTAGCCGCCGATGGTCGCCACGTCGCAGTCTGCGCCGCGCACCGCGTTTAGAAGCGTCTGCGGCGTGTGGACGCGCCTTCTGCGCGCCTCGTCGTCGCTCAAACCCGGAAAAACGCTGAACGGGCCCATTTCAAGGCCGGGCAGGACGGGCGCGCCGGCTTCGACGGCGATGTAGGCGTCCTGCACAAGGAGCGGTTTGCCGCCCGCATTCGCTTCCCTCACCGCTTTGCCGGCCTGCCTCAGGCGGGCCACGGCGCTCGACGAATCCGTGGAAAACCAAAACCTGTCCTGGCGGCCGCCCACCCATTTCATCGGCCACGGGGAGGCCGCGACGAAGGCGACGGCCGCAACGAGCGTCGCCGCGATGACGGGGACCGGACGCACCGCATCCGGCGCCGCCGAAGACACCTTGCGCGCGAGCGCCGCGGCGAGAAGCGCGGCCGCGAGCGGCATCGCCGGCGTGTTGTAGTCGGCATACGGAAACGGCACGGCGAAATGCGCGGCGGTGACGAGCGCAAAGGAGACCGCTGCGGCGGCGGTCGCCGCTCCGGGCCGGGCCGCGCCGCGCCACTTGGCCGACGCGCCCAGAACGGCCGCGGCCGCGACGAGCGCGGGGTAGCCCTGCGCAAGGAAACACGCAAACGCCGCCCTCGTCTGAAGCCATGCTGCGAGCGGGGCGCGAGCGCGCGCCGTGTG
>JAFSUV010000031.1 GCA_017450425.1 Kiritimatiellia bacterium | reverse complement strand
GAACGAGCCGCCCGGAGCGCCGGGGGGATACTGGAAGGTCTGCGGCATGGCGGGCTGGGCGATGTACTGCTGCGGCATCGCAGGCGCGGTCTGTATGACGACCGGCGCCGCGGCGACGCGCTCCTTGGCCGAAGGCTCGGTGGAAGCGCCGTGCACGCGCACGATGTCCGCGAGCATCTCGTCCGTGAACGTCTCCTGCCGCACCGTGTGCTTGCGCACCGCAGCGCTGATGAAGTTGTAGGACATCCCGGTCGGGATGGACACGAAAAGCCCCGCCACCGTCGTAAGCAGCGCGCCCGCGATGCCGGGCGCGACGTTGGAGATTACGATCGCCGACCCGCCGGACACCATGCCCATGAACGCCACCATGATCCCCCAGACGGTGCCGAAAAGGCCGAGCGACGGGGCGACGGAGGTGATGGTCGCCAGAAACTGCATTTTCGATTCGAGCGCGAGGAGCTGGTTGGAGAGCGCGCCCTCGGCCGCCGCCCGCACCGACGCCATTTCGCTCTCCGGCAGCGGCGGCCCGACCCGCCCGGGCTGCCACGCCGCGATGTCGGCGTCGGACAGCCCGGCGCGGTGGAGGAACCCCAGCAGTTCGTTCATGGCCGCGGCGTAGATCGCGCCGCACGGCACCTCCACCGGAAACGGCCTGCGCGCCGTGACCTGCAACCAGAGCTGGGCGGGGTGGCTGTTGCGGCGGTAGCGCCCGAGAAACGATTCGTCGTCGCCCTTCACCCTGCCGAGGACCGCCCATTTGTGGAACATTATCGACCAGGCCCACACGGACGCGCCGAGCAGCAGCACGACTATGGTCTTGCCGATGAAATCGCACGTGGCGAAAGCGTCAACAATGATTTTCAGCACCGAAAAGCCCTCCCGATGGCGTGTTAGAGATTGTCGCGGTAGTATTCGTCGATGCGCGAAAGGCAGTCGAAAGTCGCGGCGATCAGCGCGGTGCGTATCCACATCCCGTTGCGGACCTGCCGCCAGTACATGGCGCGCGGGTCGGAATCAACGGCGGTCGAAATTTCGTCGCGCCTCGGCAGCGGATGCATGACGATCGCGCCGGGCTTCATCATGCGCATCTGCCCAGGTCCGATTTTGAAGCGGGAGGTGTCGATCTTGGCGCTTTCGCCGGCGCGCACGTCCCACTCGTCCTGCATGCGCGTCATGTAGAGCGCGTCGGCATGCGGCAGCCAGCGCTCCATGTCGTCGCTCACCACCACTTCCTGCCCGGCCTTTTCCAGGGCCGAAACCACGTCGTCGCCAATCCTGAGCTGCGGCGGCGAAACGAACACGTGGCGGATGTTTTCGTAGTTCGACAGCAGGCACGAAAGGGATCGCACGGTCCGGCCGCGCGCGAGGTCGCCCACATAGACCACGCACAGCGAGCGCAGGCCGCCGCGACGCTCGAACGAGCGCTGGAGCGTATAGACGTCGAGCAGCGCCTGCGTGGGATGCTGGTCCTTGCCGGAACCGGCGTTGATGATCGGCACGGGGCGCCGGCTCTGCGCAAGCGACCACGCCATGCGCTCCGCCAGCCCCTTTTCCTCGGTGCGCATGATCACGAGGTCGAAGTAGGAGCTGAAAGTCCTGATGGAATCTTCGCGGCTCTCCCCCTTGAACTCCGACGACACCGACGAGTCGCGCACCTCGCCGGTTTCGATGCCGAGTATCTGGCACGCCGAGAGGAACGAGAGGAACGTCCGCGACGAAGGCTGCGTGAAGTAGATCATCGCCCGCTTGTGGAAGAGCAGCCCCTTGAGGAACTCCATCCCGGAGCGGCTCTTCGCGATCGACCGGATCTTCGTGGCGGCGTCGCACAGGCGGTCGAGGGAGGCGCGCCCGAACTGCTGGGCGAAAATAGTGCTTGAGGGCATACCGTCCGGGCGCAGGAGGCATTCGGCCTTTTCGGCCAAATCGAGCGCGGAGTATTCCTCCCAAGTGTAATCGGCAAGTCTTTTCATCGTGGGAGCG
>JAFSUV010000030.1 GCA_017450425.1 Kiritimatiellia bacterium | reverse complement strand
TATCGCGGAAAAGAGCGGCAGGGCGTCGTTTTTCGTGCAGCCGGCCGGGGAAGACCGCGAAAAGGAGGCCCTCGAATGAAGAGTTTCGCGAGTCTCTTTTCGCTCGTGTGCGCGGTTTTCGCCGCAGTGGCGCTGCTCTGCGGCTTTGGGGCGCACTTGCGTCGCATCGAGGCGCAAATCGCGTTGGATGCGACACGCAGGCAGGAGGCGGCGCTCCTCTCGCCGGCCATCGCGCGCGACGAAGCGTGGCGCGACGCCGCACTTTCGTTTCCGCGCGTGTCCGGTCGCCTCCCCGCGCTTTTTTCGGCGCCCGGATGCCGCAAAGTGCACGAGAGGCGGAACTTCGCCGCAGCCGCCGGCGGATATCTCGCCGAAACCGGGTTCTCGTTCGACCGCGTTTCCCTTGACGCGCTCGAAAACGCGGTCGATGGGGCGCGCAAAGCCGGCTTCAGGCCCGTGGCGATCCGGCTGGATGCCCTTCCGGGCGCATCCGTGCGATGCGAGATTTCGCTGGCCGGAATCGAGGGATCGGAGTGATCGAAAGACGCGCCCGCATTTTCACGACAATTTCACGACAATCGGACAAAATCGGAACCAAGCAATGGAAAAAACGACCTTTGAATTCATTTCAGCCCTCTGCACCGCCCACACGCCTTCCGGCCGCGAAACGCCCGGACAGAAAATCGTGGCGGATTTCGTCCGTCCGTTCGCGGACGACGTGCGCCTCGACGCCATGGGCAACCTTCACGTCGTAAAGAACCCCGGCGCCGCGGCGCGGATCATGATCGACGCCCACTGCGACGAAAACGGACTCATCGTCCAGTACATCGACAAAGACGGCTTCCTCTACTTTTCGCTCGTCGGCGGCGTGAACAAGCAGCTCCTTCCGGGCGAGCGCGTGGTGCTCGACGGTCCCGGCGGTCCGGTCAACGGCGTCATCGGGCGCAAGGCCATACACCTGATGTCGCAAAAGGAGCGCGAAGCGGGAGTCGGGGAGTTGCAGGAGCTGTGGATCGACATCGGCGCAAGTGACAAGGCCGAAGCGGAAGAGGCGGCACCGGCGGGGACTTTCGGCGTCGTCGATTCCGGCATGCGCCAGCTTCTCGGCACGCGCGCAAGCGCCAGGGCGTTCGACGACCGCTGCGGCGTGGTGGCGATCATGGACGCCCTGCGCCTGCTCGGCGGGCGCGACATCGCCGTGGCCGCGCATTTCGTAAGCGCCACGCAGGAGGAGCTCGGACTGCTCGGATCGAAAGTCGCCGCGTACGGCATCGACCCCGCGCTCGGCATCAGCGTGGACGTGACTTTTGCGTCCGACGACCCGAAGAGCGATCCGAAGTCTGTCGGCGAAATCAAACTCGGCGGCGGGCCGGTGCTCGGCGTGGGGCCCAACTACGATCCGGCGTTTTGCGCTTTCGTGCGCGACACCGCGAAGCGCGAAGGCATCCCGCTGCAGCTTCAGCCGCGCGCCCGGGGCAACGGAACGGACGCTTTCGTGATGCGCCACACCCGTTGCGGCGTACCGGTCGTGCAAATCAGCATCCCGCTGCGCTACATGCACTCGGCGGTGGAAACGATCGACCTGAAGGACGTCGAAGACACATCGCGCCTCATCGCCGCGACGGTGGCCGCCCTGCCGCCTGTGCCGCAGTTCGGATTCCGGCTCTAGCGATGAACGACGATTTGCCGACGCTGCGCCTCAAACCCGGCCGGGAGGGGTCGGTGGCGCGGCGCCACCCGTGGATTTTTTCCGGCGCCGTGGCGAACGAGCCGCAGGGCGCTTCGCCCGGCGACCTCGTGTGCGTCGTTTCCGCGTCCGGCGAGCGTCTGGCGCTGGCGTTTTGGTCTCCATCGTCGCAAATCCGGGCGCGAATCTTGTCGTTCGACCCCGGTGAAAGCCGTGTCGGATCGTTCGATTGGATCGCGGCGAAAATCGGCGGCGCGTGGGCGCGGCGCGCTACAGTCTGGAACCGGGCGTCGCACAACGCCGTGCGCGTCGTGCATGGCGAGGCGGATGGGATGCCGGGGCTCGTGATCGACCGCTACGCCGGCACTCTCTGCGCGCAAATCCTCTCGTGCGGGTTCGAGCGGCGGCGCACCGACATCGCGACGGCGCTGCTGGACTTGATGCCGGACGTTTCGGTCGTGTGGGAGCGCTCCGAAGGGAAGGCCCGCGCCCGCGAAGGACTCCCCGACCGCTGCGGCCTTTTGGCCGAGCGCCCGGGGTGCGGCGGCGACCGGCCGGACACCGTGCTGGTGAATCTAAATGGCATAGTTTCCGCCGTCAATCTCGGCACCGGCCAGAAAACGGGATCGTACCTCGACCAGGCGGGCAACCACGCGCGCGTGGGTTCGTTCGCCAAGTCGCTAGACGTCCTGGATGCGTTCTGCTACGACGGAGGCTTTGCGCTCGCGTGTCTCAAGGCAGGTGCGGCGTCGGTCACGGCGCTCGACGCCTCCAGCTGCGCCCTCGAGGCGTTCCGCGCCAATTTGGAGCGCAACGGACTCGAGCCCGGCCGCACATGCGGCGATGTGGAATGCATCGAAGGCGATGCGTTCGACACCCTGCGGCGCTTCCGGGATTCGCGCAGATCGTTCGACCTCGTTGTTCTCGACCCGCCGAAGCTTGCCGACGCCAAGGTCAAGGTCGAAAAGGCGTGCCGCGCATACAAGGACTTGAACCGGCTGGCTTTCAAGCTTTTGCGTCCGGGGGGCCTGCTGGCGACGTTTTCCTGCTCCGGCGCGGTCGATCCCGCGCTTTTCGCCACGGTCGTGGGGGAAGCGTCCGTGGAGGCCGGCCGGACGGCGCGCGTCATCGACCGCTTCAACCAGCCGCCCGACCACCCGGTTTCGCTTACCTGCCCGGAAGGGCTCTACCTCAAGGGGCTTCTCTGCCAGGTCGATTGACGCCGCCGCATCTCCGCCCTGCGGGACTGGGTGCTAAAACGGCAACTCCAGTTTCACGCCGCCCACGCGCAAGGAATCGCGCCTTTGCCCGAAGTCGCGCGAGAGGCCGCCCCACGAACCGCGCCAAGCGCCGGCCCGCGAGCCGCCCCAGGCGTCGCCGCCCGAAGCGCCGCTGCTCTCCTTCTCGTAGAGCGCCGGCGGCAATTCGCGCAGAAAGCGCGATTTCTCAGCGTAGAAACGCCCGCCGTCCGGCGAAGTCCTGAGCGACGGCTGCATGAGCCAGAGCCGGTCGCGGGCGCGCGTCACCGCCACGTAGAAAAGGCGCCTTTCCTCTTCGTCGCCGCCCTGGTCTTCCAGCGCGCGAGCCGACGGGAACACGCCCTCCGCGAGCCAAAGCACGATGACGACCGGCCATTCGAGACCTTTCGCCTGGTGCACGGTCGAAAGGAGCACCCTGCCACCGGCCTGCCCGCTGTTTGCGGCCCGGCGGTCGAGATTTGTAAGGAGCGCCACGTCGGACAAAAAGGAACGCACCCCGTCGTGCCCGGCAATGTCGGCCAAAAGCTCGCGAATGTCGTTTTCGCGATCGTCCGCATTGTCGAAATCCTTGCGGAGACGGTCGCGGTAGAAGGCGTCGAGGAAACGCTCGACCAGGCATTTCACCCGTTCGGGGAACGCGCGCGAGGGGTAGTGCGCCATTTCGCCGAAGAGAGAGGACCACGCCCCCTTCGCCCGCGCCGGAAGGCCGGCGGCGACGGCCGCGCCCGCGGCTTCGTTCGCGGGATCGAGACCGCCGCCGAGCTTTTTCACGATCTTGTCGGCCGTAGCCGCCCCGACGCCGGGCAGCAGCATCAAAAGCCGCGTCAGCGATATCGGATCCTGCATCGCTTCCGCGACGCGCAGCAGCGCCACCACGTCCTTTACATGCGCAAGCTCGTAGAACCCGGTGCCGGACGTTATCGCGTATTCGATGCCCGAACGCGCAAGCGCGAGCTGCAAATCGACCGCGTTGAAGTGCGCCCGGTAGAGCACCGCGATGTCTTCGGGCCGGTACCCGGCGTCCAGATTTTCGCGTATCGCCTCGACGACATACGCGGCCTGGTCCTTGCCGTCGAGCACCTCCACCACTTTCGGCAGCGCCGCCGCGCCTTCGCGCGTGGCGCGAAGAACCTTGGGGAATTGATCGACATTGTGGGCGATGCTGGCGTTGGCGAGATCGAGGATCGGAGCCTTGGAGCGGTAGTTGCGCTCCAGCTTCACTATGCGCGTGCCGGGGTGGCGCTCAGGAAACTCCATTATGTTGCGGTATTCAGATCCGCGCCACGAGTAGATGCACTGGAAGTCGTCGCCAACGACCGAAACATTGCCGTGGACGGCGCCGATGACATCGACAAATTCCGCCTGCAGCGCGTTGGTGTCCTGATACTCGTCCACGAGAACATGGAGGAACCGCGCCTGGTAGTCCCTCCGCGCCGCCTCGTTTTCGCGCAGGAGGAGCAGCCCGTTCACAAGCAGGTCGTCGAAGTCCATGGCCTGCAGCTCGACTTTCGCCTTGCGGTAGCGATCGACCGCCTCGATGATCTGCTCCGGCGGCACGTCGAGCGACAACGCGCGCTTTTCAACCCAGTCTTCCACCGCGACGCCGCGGTTCACCGCGCCGGAAAGCAGCGACAGCACAACTTCGCGCTTCGCGAATTCCTTCGGCTTGTAGCCAAGGTCCTTGATGACGCGCCCCATGAGGGAACGCTGGTCGTCGGCGTCGAGTATCGTGAAATCCGGCGGGAAACCGAGACTTGCCGCGTGGCGGCGCAGCATCCGGTTCGCGACGGAGTGGAACGTGCCGCCCCAAAGCCCTCCGGCGAGTCCGCGCGTGGCCGCCCCCGCCCTGTCGAGCATTTCGCGGGCGGCGCGGTTCGTGAACGTCAGCAGAAGGATGCGCTCCGGCGGGACGCCCTTTTCCAG
This sequence comes from Kiritimatiellia bacterium, assembly GCA_017450425.1. Taxonomy (GTDB): domain Bacteria; phylum Verrucomicrobiota; class Kiritimatiellia; order RFP12; family UBA3636; genus UBA3636. Next base: position 8,621 of record JAFSUV010000030.1, on the reverse strand, counting down.
CAGGTGCACGACCCGGCACACCAGAGTGCGCGTCTTGCCGGTCCCTGCGGCGGCGAGTATGAGCAGCGGGCCGTCCGGGGCGGTGGCCGCCTCGTACTGTTCGGGGTTCAGGAGGGAGATGTAGTCCGCCACGGTACCAAAAACATTGCATGCGGCAACCCGGCGCCCGTGCGGCGCCGGTGCCGCAAACTGGCGGAGAGAGAGGGATTCGAACCCCCGGACCCTTGCGGGTCAACGGTTTTCAAGACCGCCGCGATCGACCGCTCCGCCATCTCTCCGGGCGTTGTGCCGAAACGCCGGCAATGTTACCACGCTTCCGGCTTTTGGACAACATCCTCGACCCGCCTTCCAATGCGTCGGACCCATCCCCCATTTTCATGCCGCTTCCCTGCCGCCGCAAAAGCGTCATGACGGGCTTTTCGCCGGTCTTTTCATTTCAACCGTGGTTTCATTTCATCACACAGAGGCGCAAGGGAGACGGAGGGGCAGAGTTCATGACCATCTCCTCGCGACATCCCGATCAAGGCGGCTCCGCCGCCGCCGAAATCCCGGAGCGATATTCCGATATCCCGACATCCCGCAATTCCGGCACCTTTTTTCTCCAGTCCTCAGGCGCGTCCCTACCAGCCTTTTCCGGTAGGGGCGTTTCCACGAAACGCCCGAGAATCGGGAAAGATCGACGAGGGTCGGGGAGAATCGAGGGGCTTGCCTGTGCATGGGTTCTCAAATTTTTGCTGACAAGCCTCTTCCGAATCGGCGGTTGACTGGCGACTCGCCGTGTGCTACTTTTCGCGCCAACGCCAACACGTTGTCGCGCCTTGCGGCATCTGTGGGGTTGCACGTTTCCACCGCCTTCAAAGTCTTTCAATGAATGCCGACAAGAGCCGCCGCCTGCCATTGACCCATTTCTGGCCTTTCAACGCCTACGACAAACGTGTCCAAGGAGCGGTTCTCGCCGAGTTCGCCGAAGCGGGGGCGGACGGAGTGGTGCTGAATCCTTCGCATTTTCAGGCGATGGCGGCGAATCCCGACGAGTTTTTGCGCTGGAAACGCGCCCTCGCGCAGACCGGAATGCGGTTTATCGACGCCCATGCGCCGTACGGCCCGCTTTGCGACCTTTCGTGCCCGGTGCCGGAAGCCTTTGGCGCAATGGTCGCCATGCACAGACAATGTCTCGCCATTTGCGCCGAATTCGGAGTCGGATCGTGCACCATCCACGTCGGACGGCCGACGGAGTACTGCAAGGACGCCACGACTCTCCACGAAAACGCCCTCCGGGCGCTCGATCGGATACTTCCGGCGGCCGAGGCCAACCGCTGCGTGGTATGCATCGAAAACATCTGGGATCCGAACAACACGGCTCCGATGCTTCTCGACGCAATCGACCGCTTCAAGACCCCGTGGCTCGGCATCTGCTGGGACAGCGGCCACGCGCAGCTCTCGCGCTCGGATTCGCCCGACATCCCGGAGCAGTGCGGCCGCACGTCGTGGAAGAACAACGGTTTTCCCGACGGGCCTCGGGAGTGGAGCGACACCGGGGACTACCTCGGCGCGCTTTTGCCGCACATAGTCACCTGCCACCTCCACACCAACGATCGCGTCCGCGACCGCCACTGGCTGCCGACCGACCCGCGCGGTCTCACGGACTGGGCGGCCGAGATTCCGCGCCTTCTTTCGGCGCCGCGTCTCATGCAGCTACAGAACGAAGCAAGCGTCAATCCCGACAATCCGTTCACTCCCCGCAGCCAGGTGGAGTCTCTGAAAACGCTCGTCGGACGATTTGCGGACTGAAGCCGACGACATCCTGCCGGATTCGGCCCGAAGACAACACGACAGAACAAAAAAATGGACACGGAAAAACTCAAAAACCTCTTTTCGCGGTGCGGCAACGGCCATGTTTTCGATTTTTGGGACGACCTCGGAGAACCGGAGCGCGGCGCCCTCGTTTCGCAACTGGAAAAAATCGACTTCGGCGACCTTGACCTTCTTCGCTCAAAACTCGCCGCGAAAGACTCGGAAACGGCGGGCGAAAACGAGGCCGGCATGCGGCCGGCGCCGGTGGTCGCGCTCGAAGGCGCTTCGCTGGAAAACGCCGTCGCGCGCGGCGAGCGGGAACTCAGGGCGGGGCGCGTCGCCGCGCTCGTCGTGGCGGGCGGCCAAGGTTCGCGGCTCGGCTTCGACGGTCCGAAAGGGTGCTACCCGGTGGGGCCGGTTTCGCGCGCGCCGCTGTTTTTCTTCCATGCGCGGAAAATCCTCGCGCTAAAGAAGCGGTTCGGCGCATCCGTGCCGTTCTACGTCATGACAAGCGAGACAAACGACGCGGCCACCCGCGCGTTTTTCCGCGAAAACCACTTTTTCGGCCTCGACGAAAACGACGTGTTCTTCTTCGTGCAGGGGATGTGGCCGGCGCTTTCACCGGATGGCAAAATCATCCTCGACCGCAAAGACCACGTTTTCTTCGGGCCGGACGGCCACGGCGGGACGCTCGCGGCGCTGAAGCGCAGCGGCGCACTTGCCGACATGCAGGCGCGCGGCATCGTATCCGTATTCTACTTCCAAGTCGATAATCCGATGGTCGAAATCGCCGACCCGGCATTTATCGGCGCCCATGTCGCGGCCAATTCGGATTTTTCCGTAAAGGTCTGCGCCAAGCGGGATCCGCAGGAAGGGCTTGGCGTGGTGGTCGAGCGCGGCGGGAAAACGCAAGTCGTGGAATACACGGAGCTTACGGACGAAGAGAAGTGCGCCAGGGCGCCGGACGGCGAATTGCTCTACAAATACGGCTCTGTCGCAATCCACGTCTTTTCCGTGCCGTTCCTCGCGCGCGAAGCGGAGGCGGGCCTCCCGCTGCACATCGCCCACAAAAAAGTGCCGTACGTTGACAAAGCCGGAAACACCGTAAAACCCGCGGCGCCGAACGCCTACAAATTCGAGAAGTTCATTTTCGACGCCCTTCGCGACGCCAGGAACCCGATTTGCATCGCATTCGACCGGGAGTGCGAATTTTCGCCGGTCAAGAACGCGGAAGGCGCGGATTCGCCCGCGACGTGCGCCGCCGACCCTTCGCGCAAATGGGCACGCTGGCTTGCCGCCGCAGGCTGCGGCATCGAGACCGACGCGCAAGGCTACCCGCTGCGCCGCGTGGAAATAGACCCGGCCTTTGCCGCCGACGCGGCCACCCTCAAAGCCGCGCTTGCCGCTCCGGGCGCGCCCCGCATCCCCGCCGAGGGCGTCATACTGCTCAGTCTCTAGCCGCGCCGCTCCGTGCGCGCGGCGCGCGCCCGGCGCGGACTACGCGCCGAGCGCGATCGCCACGCGCAAAAACTCCGATGCGCTCCACGCCTGCGCGTCGCAGCCGCGACCGGTGTGCGGGGCGTCGCCATCGACGATTTCCGGCAGGTGCCCTACGCAGCCGCGCTCGAGGAGCGGCAACGCCGAGGCGAGAAGCGAACGGGCGGCGGCGCGCGCGGTGTCGCCGTACACGAGCGCCAGCGCTTCGCAGTACGACGGGAACGGCCAAGGCCACGCCGTGCCGTTGTGGTAAGCGGGTTTTCGGCGCGTGTCTTCATCGCCTTCATACCGCCCCCAGTACGGCGAAAGGGGGTCGTTCAAAAGGCCGCCGTCGCCGCCGCGCACCGGAAGAGCGAACGAAACGCGACCCGGCGCGAGCGTACGGATGGCGCCAGGCACGAGCAACTCTTCGCACGAAGAAACGATGGCGCGCGCGTCTTCGCCTGCGGGATCGATGGCGCCGAGCGTCACGGCGAAAAGCTGGTTGCAGCGCAGATGGTCGTCCGCCACGCATTCGCACGCCTTCCGGAAGCCCCCCGGAGAGTGAAGGCAGTCCGAAAAGAAGCCGAGACCGGAGGGCCTGAAGAAACGCACGAGCGACTTTTCGGCCTTTTCCCGGAGTGTGGCCCAGCCGCCGCCGCGGTCGATTTGCACTGCAAGGCCGAGCGCCTTGATCCACAAAGCCTGGATTTCGACAGGGTATCCCTCGCGCGGCGTTCCGGCCGGGTAGTTGGTATCCATCCACGTAAAATGCGGCGGGGAAAACACGAGACCGGAATCGGCGTCCACACGGATCCCGTTTGGCGTACCGGCGCGGTAGCCGCGAAGTATGCCCAACACCGCATCTTCGAGGTCGCCGGCATCCTTCAAACCACGCTCGCGCAAGTCGGCGACGACGGTGCAAAACCACAGCGGCGCATCCGACGTGTCGCGGTTGGACGCATCGTTGCCGCAAATCATGTTCGGAAGAGTGCCGCGATCGACGAACGCCGCGAACTTCCGCGCCACCATCGCGGCCTCATCCGCCATGCCGGCGGCAATCGCGCCGCGCAGCGCAATAAAGGTGTCGCGCCCCCAGTCGAGGAACCACGGGAATCCGGCAATGACCGTAGGCGCGTCGTCGCGCATGGCGAAAAAGGCGCAGAGCGACCGAGCCAGCGCGGATTCGAGCGTGTCAAAACCGCCCGTGCCGCATTTCGAGGCGAAGTCCGGGGTGGCGCGCGCCGCAGCGCCGCCAGGAGCGCCCGCCTCCGCGACAAGTGCGACCGCAGCGCCGCCTCGCAGCGAGGAATCGAACCAGCCGGGCGAAAAGAGGTCGCCAGAGCCGTCCTGCCCGCGCGCCGCTTCGTCTGGATGCGGCACCATGTAGTGCCATTCAGGCTCGTGCACGAACCGCGCCCCCGCCATCGTTGTGTCGAGCGTGAAGGCAAGGCCTTGCGGCGAAAAGCGGAATCCGTCGTCGCGAGGCGAAACTGCGGCGGGAAAATCGCGTTCCGGGCCGGTGAACGCCTTGGTCGTGGCGTGGAAGGAGCGCGCCTCGACATCGGGGCGCACGACGAGCCGCACGGCCTCGGCGTCGGCGAGCATCCGCGCGTCGCATTGTGTCGCCGCCATGCGCGAAAACTCCAGCGCGATGCGGTTTTCGCCCCTGAAAAGACGCAGGACGGCCTCCACCTTCACGAACCGGCCGGAGCCGACAGGAGCGTCGAAGCGCCAGCGGAGACGGTCCGGCAGCGCCGAAAAAGACGTCTGGCATGTCTCGTCGAGAGGCGTCGAAAAGCCGTTGTGGACAATCCAGGCGCGGCAGCGCGCGAGTGCGACCACGCGGTCGCACGGCACGTGCGGATCCAAATTGGCGGCAAGAAGCGCGTCGTATTGACTCCCGATTTCGCCGAACGCCGCGCGCGCCCGCGACATCGCTCCGCGCCCGTTGACGAGCAGGCCGAGGAGCGACTTGTCGCTGCGGAACAGCGGCGGGCGGACTGTAGTCTCCGGCGGACGCAGCGCGGCCGCATCGGGCAAAAGCTGAAAGGCGAGGCGACTTGGAAGGCGATCGCCTTCAAGCTCCAGCACCGCTTGAACGGGCGCGTCGGATGCAACCCCCCGGAAATCGAGAAACGCCGCATGACGCCCGTCGAGCATCGGAAACGAAAACACCGTTGGCGAGAAAACGCCGCCGGAAAATTCGCAATGCCGAATCTTGAAAGGGGTTTCCGCCATCACGAGAACGATGTTTCCGTGCGGCACTGGCACGACCCTCGAAGAGTCGCGCGGCAGACGGCATGTCGTGACCGGCAAATATTCGCGATCGCCCAGCCCCGCAAACGTCCGAGCCGCGGCAATCGGGTCGCGCGCGAGCGCTTCGGCCATGGCGGCGGGATCTTCGCGCTCCGCAAGGTGCAGCCCGCCGCAAAGCAGACGATGCAGCCGCAGTGCGCAGGCGCGGAGCGTCTGCTCGCGAACCGCCGCAGGGAGGCGCCCTTCGGGCAGGGCTTCGCCGCCGGCCTCAACCCCGGCCGGCTCGCATTGCGGCGACCCGCCGGAGATACGGGCGAAACACACGACACGGCCGGGCGCAAGCACGGTGGAGTCCGCTCCCGGCATGGCGGCAGCGTCAGACTCGCCGGCTTCGGTGTCGAAAATCTTCTCGGCCCTTGCGGGGTCGAAACCGGACCATGCGACGGGTTGCGGATTGTCGGGGTCGAGATTTACAAGCACAAGGGCCTGTGCCATGCCGTTTTCGGCTTTCCGCAAAATGGCCAGCGAGTTGCCCGGACCGCGCTGGATCATCCGCACCTCCACCCGCGGCCCGAACGCGGGATGGCGCTCAAGAATGGAATTGAGGCGGCGTATGCCGGGCACCTGGTTCTCCGCAGCGCCCCAGCGCATGGCGCCGGCACCGTGGACGTCGATCTTTTCGTCGGCGAACCACTCCACTCCGCACGTGACGCCCCAGCACCCCTGCCGCGACGCCAGCGCCGAAAGCGCAGTGCGCATTTTCGCCCAGCGGCGCGAACGGGCGGCAAGACGCGCGTTGTCGTGAGTCTCCGCAAAGTGCACGAGCGGCCCGAGCGACGCGCTTCGCGCCTCCGCGTCTCCCAGATAGCGCTCGAAGTCGGACCTGTCGAAAGTCTGGAAAATCTCCGAATAGGCCCAGTCGAGACCTTCATCGCCGAGAAGTGCGTCCGTGACGGAAAGTTTGCCGCCCAGTCCCTCCAGCAGGAACACCGTATCTGGGAACGGATTGCGGACGCGCGCGACGATGTAGCGCCAGGTTTCGGGCGGTATCATGTATCCGGCGTCGCACCGGAAGCCGTCCACGCCCTGATCGCACCAGAACTCGAAAACCGAGGCAAGGTAGTCGCGCAGACGCGGACGGACGTGGTCGAGCTCCACGAGGTCGGCCCACACCACGCCCCATGCGCCGGGGCTGTGAAACCTGCCGTCGGGTTCGCGCCGGAACCATTCCGGGTGGTGGTTTTGCAGCGCCGAAGCCCAGCCGGTGTGGTTTGCGGGCAAATCGAGGAACAACTTCGCGCCGCGCGAATGCACCGCGCGGGCGAACTCGCGGAACTGCTCGAGAGGCGTCGCGAATTCGTCGAACTGGGCGAGCGCAGGATCCACGGCGAAAAAATCAGTCCCGGCAAACGGGGAACCGAACCTGCCCATGCGGGCAAACGTTGTCGGCACGGGGTGGACTGGCAGCAACTGCACGATGCGGAAGCCCTCCCCGGCGACGATTTCGTCGAGGCGCGCCTCCAGGTCGCGGAGCGTCCCGCCGGGCGGTATCGCAGTCCATCCCATCGCTTCGAGTTCCAGCGCCTGCCGCGGGTCGCCGGCGCTGTGCTCCATTGCGGCGAGGCGCGGCTCGAACTGCCGCGGAAAAGCGCAGTAAATGGAACACGCGGCCGCAGTCCACGCCGGCGAAACCTTGATTTTCGTGTCCGCCCCGTCGGGCCAGAGCGCTACGCCGCACCCGCCGTCCGGGATGTAGCACGCCTTGGCGCAGAAGCACCCGGCGTCGAGAAGCGGCACGCGGACGCGCCAGCGCGTTTCCCCCGGATTCCCGCCGCTCACCTTTTCCATCGGCACGTCGGCCCAATCGAGCGCAAGCGCGGCGCGCCCCGCATCCATCGCCGCGATCGTTTCGCGGCGGCGCACTGCGGCGCCGCAGGCATTAGTGCGGAGAAAGGCGCGCCCCGGCGGCACGATGCCGTGCGCGCAAAGTTCAAACGTCGCGACATCGCCCGCAAGGAACAGGAGTCGGTCGCCCGGTGCCGGAAATTGCGTAAAAGTGGTCATGTGCCCCGCTGTCCCGCCAGGACGCCGCGAGAGCGCGCCGTGGCAATGTGTTGGTGTCAAAAACGCGGCGAATACTATCAAAGCGCGGCGAATACCTCAATCCGCGCTGCACGGCGTCAAACCGGGAATTTTCTTGACTGCGCTCCGCCGCGCATATAAAATCAAGCCGCGAAAACACGATTGCCATGAAAAACCTGTTCGCCCCGCTTTTCTCCGCTTTCCTTGCGTGCGCTTCCCTGGCGGCGGACGCTCCGCCGCCGTCGCGCGCGCCGGCGGATCCGGCAAAGGCGCCGCCGGCCGTCCTTGGCGACCTTGCGGACTATTTCGCCGAAGACGCCCCGTACCGGCCCGCTTCAGGCGAAGACCGCCTCGCCGTCGCGCTCGGCATCTCGCCGTCGCTGCAGTTCGGCGGGCCGAACACCGACGTCGCTCTGCTGCGCCTCGCGCTGGCGGCCAGGCACCACAATGTGTCGGGGCTTGACATTGCGCTCCTGTTCGGCCGCACCCGCGGCGCGGCGACAGGCGTGCAGTTCTCGCTTGCAAACGCGGTCGCCGGGCCGATGCGCGGCGCGCAAATCGCGCTTGCCGCAAATGTGGCCGGCCTCGCGCCGGAATCGCCCGGCGCCGGCGTACAGGCCGCGATTGGCGTGAACTGGGCCGACGCCTTTTCCGGCATCCAGTTCGCCGCGGCATTGAACCGCTCCGCCCGCGGGCGCGGCGCGCAGGTGGCGGTTTTCTCGAACCTTTCCGACGATTTTTCCGGCGTCCAGGTGGCGGCGGTAAACATGCGCGGCACGAGTTTTTCGGGCGTGCAGATCGGGCTCGTGAACACGGGCGCCGATTCGGTCGAAGGCCTTCAAATCGGCGTTTACAACGGCGCCGCGCGTTTCCGCGGAGTCCAGATCGGCCTCGTAAACTGCTGCGAGACTTCCGAGTACCCGTTCCTCCCGTTCCTGAGGGTCTCGCTCTGATGGCGGCGCTCAGACAGGCGACGCTCATGGAGCAAGCGGCGCGGCGCGGCCCATCGC
>JAFSUV010000029.1 GCA_017450425.1 Kiritimatiellia bacterium | reverse complement strand
CGGCTGCAACCCCGCCGCGATCCCCGGCGTCCGCGAAGGCCCCGACGCGCTCCTCGTCCCCGCCGCCGCTCTCGACGCCGCCCGCCCGGCCTTCTCCCGCTGGGCCGGCCCTCGCCATTGACCGCCGACTTGTGCTAGACTTCCGCGCCATGAATGCACCCTCCGTTCCGACCCATCGCTTCTCCGTGACCGGAATGATGTGCGCCGCCTGCTCGGCGCGCGTCGAGAAGGCCGTCCGCACCGTGCCCGGCGTGGCGGGGTGCGCGGCGAGCCTGCTCACGAACGAACTCTCCGTCGAGGGCGACGCCGATCCCGCGGCGGTCGTCGCGGCGGTGGAGAAGGCCGGCTACCGCGCCGCGCCCGCGGAGGAGCCGGCAACGCCCGCGGACGAGGGCGGCAGGGACGTTTCCACGAAACGTCCGGAGGGCGGACGCGCCGTGGGCGCGTCCCTACCCGATCCCGCAGCGGAATCGCGCGGGATCAGGGCGCGGCTCGTCGCGTCGCTCGCGCTCTTGGCGGCACTGATGTACGCCACGATGGGGCACATGATGCTCGGGTGGCCGCTGCCGCGCTTCTTCACGGAGCCGGAGCCAAACCACGTCGCGATGGGGATCGCCCAGCTGCTGCTCTCGGGTGCGGTGCTCGTCCTCAACGGACGCTTCTTCACAAGCGGCACCCGCGCGGCGCTGCGCGGCGCGCCGAACATGGACACGCTCGTCGCCCTCGGCGCGGGCGCGGCGTGGGCGTGGAGCGTCGCGGTGCTCTTCCTGATGTCCCGCGCGCAGGTCGTCGGCGGCACCGCCGCGGCCGAGGCGTGGATGGGGCGGTATTACTTCGAGAGCGCCGCGATGATCGTCACGCTCATCACCGTCGGCAAGCTCCTCGAGGCGCGCGCGAAGGGGCGAACCACGAGCGCGCTCGCGGCGCTCGTGCGGCTCGCGCCGAAGACGGCGGCCGTCGTGCGCGACGGCACCGAGGAGCAGATTCCGGTTTCGCAGGTGCGCGTCGGCGACCTCTTCGTCGTGCGGCGGGGGATGGCGGTTCCCGTCGATGGCGTCGTCGAGGAGGGCGAGGGCGCGGCCGACGAATCCACGCTCACGGGCGAGAGCGTCCCGGTAAAGAAGGCGCCGGGCGCGGGCGTCTCCGCCGCGACGACGCTCGCCTCGGGCCTCCTGCGCTGCCGCGCGACGAGGGTAGGGGAGGACACGACCCTCGCGCAGATCGTCCGCCTCATGCGCGACGCCGCCGCGACCAAGGCGCCCATCGCGCGCCTTGCGGACCGCGTCGCGGCGGTGTTCGTCCCGGCGATCCTGCTCATCGCGCTTCTCACACTCGGCATTTGGCTCGCCGCCGGCGCCGAACCCGGCTTCGCCCTCGCCCGCGCGATCGCGGTGCTCGTCGTGAGCTGCCCGTGCGCACTCGGCCTCGCGACGCCCGTCGCCATCATGGTTGGAAGCGGCGTCGGCGCGCGCCGCGGCATCCTCTTCAAGAACGCTGCCGCGCTCGAGGCCGCCGGGCGCGCGCAGATCGTCGTTCTCGACAAGACCGGAACCGTCACCACCGGCAAGTTCGACGACGACACCGGCGCCGTCGTCGCCGACGCCCCGCGCCCCGACTCCGCCGCCGCGGTCCGCGACTTGCGCGCGATGGGCCTGCGCGTCCTGCTCCTCTCCGGCGACAACGAGCGCACCGCGCGCGCCATCGCGGACGCCGTCGGCATCGACGAAGTCGTCGCCGGCGTCCTGCCCGACGGCAAGCACCGCGTCGTCGAGGACCTCAAGAAGCAGGGGCGTGTCGCGATGGTGGGCGACGGCGTAAACGACGCCCCTGCGCTCGCCGCGGCGGACCTCGGGCTCGCCATCGGCGCGGGGACGGACGTCGCCATCGACGCCGCCCGCGCGGTGCTCGTGAACTCGCGCCTCACCGACGTCGCCGCCGCTCTGCGCCTCGGCCGCGCGACGCTGCGCAACATCCGGGAGAACCTCTTCTGGGCCTTTATCTACAACGTGCTCCTCATCCCCCTCGCCGCCGGCGCCCTCCACCCGCTCTTCGGCTGGAAAATGCACCCCGACCTCGGCGCTCTTGCGATGAGCCTTTCGAGCCTCTGCGTCGTCGGCAACGCCCTCCGCCTCAACTGCGCACGGCTCGACCCGCGCTAACTCGCGCCGTCCGCCGAGAAGCGACATCCCCCGCCTTGCCATGAACCCGGATCTTTCCGCAAAACTCGATTCTCTCCGCGCCTCCCTGCGCGACCTTGGCTCTGCCGTAGTCGCCTTCTCGGCGGGCGTGGACTCCTCCTTCCTCCTGCGCATGGCGCATGAGGCGCTAGGCGACCGCGTCGTCGCCGTCACGGCGAGGTCGCGGTCTTTCCCGGCACGCGAAATCGACGAAGCCGCCGCCTTCTGCCGCGCCGAGGGCGTCCGCCACGCCATCCTCGATTCCGAGGAACTGGACGTTCCCGGTTTCGCGGAGAATCCTCCAGACCGCTGCTACCACTGCAAGAAAGCCCTCTTTGGCAAGATGCTCGCCTTTGCCCGCGAAAACGGCCTTGCCGCCGTCCTGGAAGGCTCCAACCTCGATGATGACGGCGACTACCGCCCCGGCCGCCGCGCGATCCGCGAGCTCGGCATCCGCAGCCCGCTGCACGAGGCGGGCCTCGCAAAGACCGACATCCGCGCGCTTTCGCGCGAGATGGGACTCTCCACGGCGGACAAACCCTCTTTCGCGTGCCTCGCCTCGCGCTTCCCCTCAGGCGAGCGCATCACGGCGGACGGGCTCGACCGCGTGGGTCGCGCCGAGGAGTGGCTACGCGGTGCCTTTCCCGGCATCGGACAATTGCGCGTGCGCTGCCACGGCGGCTCCCTCGCCCGCATCGAAGTCGCGCCCGCCGAAATCCCCCGCATTGCCGCCCGCGCTGGCGATGTCGCCGCAGCGCTCCGCGCCATCGGATTCACCTACGTCTCCCTCGACCTCCAAGGCTACCGCACCGGCAGCCTCAACGAAACGCTGGAAAAGAAATGACTGTTGCTTCCTCTCTCGCCGACCGACTGATCGCCGGCGGTGCCCCAGCCACGGCGACGGAACTCCTCGATCTCCTCCAAAACGCCCCGCGCGAAGAGTTGCGCGAGGCCGCGCACCGCGTGACCGAGGCGTTCAAGCCCGCGCACTTCGACTTCTGCTCGATCATCAACGCCCGCTCGGGGCGCTGCCCGGAGAACTGCAAGTGGTGCGCGCAGTCCGCCCACTGGAAGACCGAGTGCGCAGCCTACGGGTGGGTCGGCACGGAGGCGTGCGTCAGGGCCGCGAAGGAGGCGGAGGCGAACGGCGCGGACCGGATCGGCATCGTGACGGCGGGGCGGTGCCTTTCACCGGAGGACGTCGGGAACGCTTGCGACGCGCTCCGCGCGATGCGCGCGGCGGCGCCGGAAATCGGGCTGTGCGCTTCGCTCGGGCTCCTTTCGGAAGAGGATCTTGCCCGCCTCAAGGATGCGGGTCTGCAACGCATCCACTGCAACATCGAGGCCGCGCCGTCGCTCTTCCCCTCGCTCTGCACGACGCACACGTTTGCCGACCAGCTCGCGACGCTCCGCGCCGCGCGCCGGCTCGGCTTCCAGATCTGCTGCGGCGGCATCATCGGGATGGGCGAAACGGACGAGCAGCTCGTCGAGTTCGCCCTGGCGCTCCGCGAAATCGCGCCGGACTCCATTCCCGTGAACGTACTGCACCCGATCGAGGGCACGCCGCTCGGCGCGCGCGGCATCCTCGATCCGGAGCACGTGGTGGACAGCGTCGCAGTCCTGCGCCTCGCGAACCCCGCCACGCCGCTGCGCTTCGCGGGCGGCCGGCGCGACATGAGCGACGACACCGCGGCCCGATGCATCCACGCCGGGATGTCAGCCGGCATCGCCGGCCCGCTTCTCACCACCCCCGGCGCCGACTTCGACGACGACCGCTCCCTCGCCGCGGCCGCCGGATACGCCGTCGGCCGTCCCTTCAAAGCCTAACGCTGTTCAAAACTTCGCACTTCGCGCATCACTCGCCATGAAAATCAAATACCAGGGAAACGACAAGGAAACTGCGGCGGCGACCGTCGCCGGTTTTCTCGACGAAAACGGCATCTCCGCCAAGACGGCGATCGTGGAATACGGTGGCGAAGTCTACGCCGCCGACTTCGACTTCTCCACCATCGCCCTTTCCGAAGGCGCTGAACTCAACGTGTTCAACATCGTTTCCGGAGGTTGAAGCGATGGGCGCGAACTCGTATCTGACAGAGCGCGAACGGAAGATTCTTGAAAGCGCGACCGTCGGCATCGCCGGCGCGGGCGGACTCGGCTCGAACTGCGCAATGCATCTCGTGCGGGCCGGATTGAAACGGTTCGTCGTGGCGGACTTCGACGTCGTAAGCGAGTCCAACCTCAACCGCCAGTTTTTCTTCCGGGATCAACTCGGCGTCAAAAAGGTCGAAGCCCTTGCCGCGAATCTGCGGCGGATAGAGCCGGATCTCGATCTAACGCTCCACGACATGAGACTCGCGCCGGAAAATGCGGCTTCGACGTTCGCGGATTGCCAAATCGTCGTGGAAGCGCTCGATTCTGCGGATGCGAAGGCGATGTTCCTCAAGGCGCTGCTGCAAACCTCGAAAACCGTGGTTTCGGCAAGCGGGATTGCCGGATGGGGCCGCTCGCTCAGAATCGGGCAGCGCCGCGTCGGAAGGAATCTCGTCCTAATCGGCGACACCGAAAGCGACATCCGCAGCGGCCTTGCGCCAGTCAGTCCGCGTGTCGGCATCGCCGCCGCGATGCAGGCAAACGCAGTAGTCGCGCTCCTGCTAGGTGAAGAACTTTGAAACGTCCGCTCCGTTTCCAACCGGAACTCTCAACATGGAAATCCTGATAGACGCAATAAAACGTGCCAAAACGACGATGTTTTTCACCGGCGCCGGAGTGTCAACCCTCTGCGGAATCCCGGACTTCCGCGGACCGGACGGCGTTTACCGCGACCCGGATGCCGCCAGGATGTTCGAGATAGACCTGTTCGACCGCGACCCCGGATTCTTCTACAGCCACGCGGATGCGCTCGTCTATGGCAACTCCGAAACGCGCCCCGGCCCAGTGCACGAAGCGCTCGTGGCGTTGCAAAAGGCCGGAAAGTGCGCCGGCGTCGCGACCCAGAACATCGACGGACTGCACGAGCGAGCCGGGTCGGACCCGGTTTTCGCGGTCCACGGTTCGGCAGCGCTCCACCATTGCCGCCGTTGCGGCGCGCAAAAGACATTCGACGAAATCCGCGCCCTCCGCGCCGGCGTTCCCGGCGCCGTGCCGCTATGCGAAAAATGCGGCGGCCCTTTCAAGCCCGACATCACATTTTTCGGCGAAGCGCTTCCGGAAGAGGCATTCAGAGGAGCGATGGAACTTGCCGGGAGGTGCGACCTCATGGTCGTCCTCGGCTCTTCGCTCGTCGTGCAGCCCGCAGCGTCGATTCCCCTCGCCGCCCTCCGCGCCGGCGCGCGGCTCGCCATCGTCAACCGCGGTGAAACCCCGCTCGACAGATTCGCCTTCTTCCGCGCGGACGACCTCGCCGCCTTTGCGCAAGCCGTTCAACGTTCCGTTTGAATCGGAAACGGACGACAGGACTCCCGGTTGGCGGACTTGCCCCATCCTGTGGTGCCGCTCGGTTGCCTAAAACCTTGACGCTGCGGCGGTCTATCTCCCGCATCGCACCAGACGCGCCGTCGGCGCGTCTCTACCAGCCGCCCCGGTAGGGGCGTTTCCACGAAACGCCCGCCGCCCCCTACTTCATCTCCACTGCCGCCTTGAAAAACTTCCACCCCGCCGCGTCGAGGTCGGAGACATCCGTCACGGCCGTCCACTCCTCCTTCGGATCGAGCGTCTTCCTGCCGTATGTCCTGTAGATGCGCTTGGCCGTCTCCTCTTCCGAAAGCGGCGGATTCCACTTCACTTCAGGCTTCCCGTCCGGGCCGATCTCAATCGTCGCTTCGAACCGCGCCTCCTCGTCCGTCGGGTCGATTCCCGCGACGTAGCATTCCCAGACCTTGTTCACCCCGTTCGCGGCGGGAGCATTCGCCGCCGCCTCGTAGTCGCCGCCGTGCGCCGAAAGCAGCAATGGATAATCCGTGTCGAGGAAGGAATGCGGCACCGGGACTGACGTGGTGAGCGTGGAGGATTCAGCATCGGCCACGACATACAGCACGGCTTCGCCGCTCCACGTCGCGCCCTCGTCATCGACGACCGAAACGGGAATGCGATACGTCCCGGCAGCAGTCGGTGTTCCGGAAACGGTGCCGTTTGAGGCCAGCGTGAGACCCGGCGCGAACGTCGCCGGACGGAACACGACATCCGCCGAGCCGCCAAGCGAGGCATTCCGCAGGGCGGCGGGAAGATCGAAGCGGACGCCGTCTCCGGCGGAAATGCCCACCGCACTGGCCTGCGCGTTTCCTCCGTATGCAAAGCGGATTTCACCGTTCGCGCACAGTGTCGCCGAAAACTCAATGGGCATTGTGCCGCTAACGCTATCGCCCCAATAGTAAGTGCGCCAGCGAATGGTTATTGCATCTTCCGTTGAAGAATCAATGAAAGCTGTCTGCAAACTGCCATCCATGTCTGACCAGTGCGGCGCAATTATGGCATGGGATCTGAAGTCACTTTCATTGAACGCATATTTTGAAAAAGCACCGTCTAGGCAGATTGTCCCATTGTCGGAGACGTAGATTGTGTCGTATGTCTGCCCGTAGAAGGGGAAGGAGAACGGAAGCGACACGTTCCAGCATTCTTCGTCAGCATCCCCATCCTGCGCGACGCCTACCTTCGCGAAGGTGCCCTCCTCGCGTGTCATGGCATATTGCGCACCCCAGGCATACGGCTCCGTGCCGCCGGACACCGAGAATGCCGACGCATACGCCTCACCGACAACGGCGGTGGGGAGGGCGATCTCGGCTGACAGAACATTGGTCGTGGCGACATTGAAATACCAAGCCCTCCACCAACTGTTGCGTTCGCCATCGGAGCAACGGACGCTCACTTTGTGGCTACCGATGTCTGCGCGCTCTGGCGTCCACGACCAAGTCGAACCGGTCTCGCCAAGGTCCACATCATCTAGCCGCCAAATGAAGGACAGCGGTTCTCCCTCCGGGTCATGTGCCTCGACAGAAAACACAATCTCCTCTCCGACTGGCGTCGTAATGCCGGCATTGTAATACCAGCCATCCGGCGATACGGCGTCGATGACAGGCTCGTCGTTTGGATTGTTGTCAATGACAATGGTAATCGTCTGCATCGTGCTACGCCCCTCGGCATCGGTCACGGTGATGTCGTAGTTTTCCGTGCCGTATTCGGAATCGAAGCTCCAACCGGAAGTCCATAACTGAAGCAGTCCGTCCTCGCTGATTTCTGTGCCATCCCAATTGTCCGCAATTGACCAAGT
>JAFSUV010000028.1 GCA_017450425.1 Kiritimatiellia bacterium | reverse complement strand
GGGCGTTTCGTGGAAACGCCCCTACCGGTCTGGTAGGGACGCGCCCACGGCGCGTCCGCACTCGCCCGAGAGCCGGGGGAAAAAGGGTGCCGGAATTGCGGGATGCCGGGATATCCCTCCGGGATTTCGGCGGCGGCGGAGCCGCCTTGATCGGGATGTCGCGAGGAAATGGCCGATAAACTCTGCGCCTTTGCCTCCTCTTTGCCTCTGTGTGATGAAATTGAAAACACGGATGAAATGCAAGATTGCCGAGCGCGACGCTCTCGCTCAAAAATGGGGGACAAGCCGCAGACGGCCGCCAAGTTGCAATTGCCCCCCGTTGCAATTGCCCCCCTTTTCTGCGAGAATCGGTGCGATGCGCGACACCGCGTCGAAACGAAGATGAACGAAGAAAATTGCGCACCGGCGGGCGCCAATGCCGCCGGGAGGTCGAAAAACTTTCTCGAGCAGTGGATCGAGGCCGACGTCCTTGCCGGCAGGACGGGCGGGCGGGTGGTGACGCGCTTCCCGCCGGAACCGAACGGCTATTTGCACATCGGACACGCGAAGGCGATATGCGTTGACTTCGGACTTGCGGCCAAATTCGGCGGCGAATGCCATTTGAGGCTCGACGACACCAACCCGTCGAAGGAAAGCGACGAATTTGCCGAAAACATCAAGGAGGACATTCGCTGGCTCGGCTTCGACTGGGGGGAGCACTTCTACAGCGCCGCCGGGTATTTCGACACCATGTACGACCTTGCGGAGCGGCTCGTCAAAAAAGGTCTCGCGTACGTGTGCTTCCTGTCGCAGGAAGAGTGGAAAAAGCACCGCGGGGTGCCGACGCAGCCTGGTACGCCCAGCCCGTGGCGCGACACGCCGCCAGAGGAAAATCTCGCGCGGCTGCGCGAAATGAAGGCCGGAAAGTTCGCCGACGGCGAATGCTGCCTCAGGGCGAAAATCGACATGGCGTCGCCGAACATCCATTTCCGCGATCCCGTCCTCTACCGCATCAACCGTCTTCCGCACTACCACCTCGGCACGAAGTGGTGCATCTATCCCATGTACGACTTCGCGCACCCCATCGAAGACGCGCTTGAAGGCGTCACGCACTCGATGTGCTCGCTGGAGTTCGAGGTCCACCGCCCGCTCTACGACTGGGTCATCGACCGCATGGCCGAAGAGGGGATGCTCCTCAGGCGCGGCGGCGTGGAAATACGCCCGCACCAGCGCGAGTTCTCGCGGCTCAACATCACGCACACCGTGATGAGCAAGCGGAAACTGCGGGAACTGGTCGAGCAGAAGCTCGTTTCCGGCTGGGACGACCCCCGCATGCCGACGCTCTGCGGGATGCGCCGGCGCGGATACCCGCCGGAGGCGGTGCGCAATTTCTGCGAAGCGGCGGGCGTCACGAAATTCATTTCGACGACCGACATGTCGCTCCTCGAGCAATCGGTGCGCGAAGTGCTCAACAAGACCGCGCTTCGCCGCATGGCCGTGCTCGATCCCGTGAAACTGGTCATCGAAAACATGGCGCCGGGCGAGAGGCACGAATGCGATGCGGTGAACAACCCGGAAAACCCGGCGGCCGGCACGCGCCGCGTGTCGTTCGGGCGGGAACTGTGGATAGAGCGCGGCGACTTCGAAAAGGATCCGCCGAAGAAGTTTTTCCGGCTCGCGCCGGGGCGGGAAGTGCGCCTCAAGTACGCCTGCATCTTCACCTGCACGGGCTTTTCGGAGGATGCCGACGGGCGCGTCACGGAGATTCGCGGCGTCTGGGACGAAGGGTCGCTCGGAGGCAATGCGTCCGACGGGCACACGGTGCGCGGCACGATCCACTGGGTTGACGCCGCCACGGCGCTAAAGCTGAAGGTGCGGCTCTACGACCGCCTGTTCTCCGCAGAAAATCCCGACGGCGACTCCGACGCGGATTTCAAGACGTTCCTCAATCCTGCATCCTGCACGGAGGCGGTCGCGCTCTGCGAACCCGCCCTTGCCGGCGCCGGCGCGGGCGGCGGCGCGCTCCAGTTCGAGCGCCTCGGGTATTTCTTCCCCGATCCTGTCCTGTCTTCCGACGGAGCGCCGGTGTTCAACCGCACGGCGACGCTGCGCGATTCGTGGGCGAAAATCGCCGCGAAGGGCGGAAAGTAGTCGAAACGCCATGGATACCGCTGATTCCGTCGAGGCCAATGGCGGCGCCAAGCTGAAGGACGCAGTGTCCGGCCCGTCCGGCGCCGTTGCGGCGTATTTTGCGGTCTCCTACGGCCCCATGCCGCGCTTCAAGGCCATTCTTTTCGAAATCGTCCAGCTGCTTTTCGGCGGTACGCCGGGGGCGCTCGGCTACGCGCTGCGCAAGGCGCTATACCCTCCGTTTTTCGGGAAATGCGGCAAAAAGGCGCTCTTCGGCCGTCATCTGACGATACGCCACCCGTCGAAGATACGGCTGGGGGACGGCGTCGTCATCGACGACCGGGCGACGCTCGACGCCAAGGGCGATTCCAACCGCGGCATTTCGATCGGCGACGGGGTTTTCGTCGGCCGCGACACCGCGATTTACTGCAAGAACGGCGACATCTCGATTGCGGACAAGGCCTCGCTCTCCGCCAAGTGCATCGTTTTTTCCTCGAACGACCTCTCCATCGGGCGCGGCACGATGGTGGGATCGTTTTCGTACCTTCTTTCCGGTGGCGAATACGACTACGAATCGCCCGTTCCGTACTGCCGGCAGAACGGGATGGTGACGCACGGGCCGCTCCGCATCGGCGACGACTGCTGGATCGGCGCGCACGCGACCGTTCTCGACGCCGCGTCGGTCGGCGACGGCAGCGTGGTCGCCGCCGGCGCCGTGGTCGCTTCGCCGCTGCCCGCGCACTGCCTCGCGGCCGGGGTCCCGGCGAGAGTCCGCAAGGAGCTGCCCGTGCGGCGGGCCGCAACGGAACCGTGCCAATGAACGCAAAAATACACCGCCCCATCGTGGGGACCCTCGGCTACATCCTTTCGCCCGACCGCAAGAGCGTCCTTCTCGTGCACCGCACGTTCCGCGAGAGCGACCAGAACCTCGGCAAATTCAACGGCGTCGGCGGCAAACTCGAGCGCAACGAGGACGTCGCCGCGTGCATGGTGCGCGAAATACGCGAGGAAACCGGTCTTGCCGTGACGGCGATGCGTCTGCGGGGCACGGTGGCGTGGGCGGATTTCGGGCCGCGCAAGGAAGACTGGCTGGGGTTCGTGTTCCTGATCGACGGCTTCACGGGCGTTCCGAAGGCGGAAAACGAGGAGGGCACCCTTGCGTGGTGGCCGCTCGACTCCCTCGGCGACCTGCCGATGTGGAAGGGCGACCGCCATTTCCTGCCGCTCGTCTTCGACGGCGACGAACGCCCTTTCCACGGCTACATGCGCTACGAGGGCGACGAGCCGCTCGATTGGAGTTTTTCCAGATTCTGAAGCGAGACGACAACTCTTTGTTCCCAAACCCAACATGAACAGCGACGACGCATACCGACAGACCGTTTCCGACATCCGGGCCAACGTCCGGTTCGAAGGGTGGCTGCTCCTCAAGGAAGCCAAGGTGCGAACCACGGCGAATGGCAAGTCCTTTCTCGACATGGCGCTGGTTGACAAGACCGGGACGATTCCGGCGAAGTGCTGGGACTGGTCCGGCGAAGCGCCCGCCGCCGGGGTCGTGGTGCGCATCCGCGGCACGGGCAACGAGTACAACGGGCATCTGCAGCTGAGGGTCGAATCGATGCGCGAAGCGACGGCGGCGGACGGACGGAACGCGGCCGACTTCGTGCCGGCCGCTCCTGAAACCGCTTCTTCCATGCTCGCCGAAATCAAGGCCACCGCAGGATCCCTGCGCGACCGCTCGCTGCGCGGAATCGTCGAAAAGGTGCTCGAAGGGGCGGAGAGCGGCGGGCGGCTGGCGACGGCGCCAGCCGCCAAGTCGATGCACCACGCCGAGGTGTCGGGGCTGCTGCACCACACGGTGACGATGCTTCGCGCGGCGAAGGCGATCGCCGAAATCTACCGCAGGCTCGACAAGGATCTGCTCTACGCCGGCATCATCGTGCACGATCTCGGAAAACTGGACGAAATGAACGTGAGCGCGATAGGGCTTGTGGACGGCTACACGCGCGACGGCCGCCTGATCGGGCACATCGTGCGCGGAGTGGTGAACATCGAGCGCGCCGGCGCGGCGGTCGGCGCGGCGCGCGAGCGCACCACGCTGCTGCAGCACCTCGTGCTTTCGCACCATGGCGACGCCGAGTTCGGAAGCCCCGTCCCGCCGAAATGCCCCGAGGCGCAAGTCCTGAGCGAGCTCGACCGCCTCGACGCAAAGCTGTTCCAGATGTTTGCGGCGCTCGACGGGGTCAAGCCCGGCGAGTTCTCCCCTCCGGTTTTCGGCCTCGACAAGGCGGAAATCTACAAGGCGGAGCCTCCGGCTCCCGGGCAGTCATGCTGATGAGAGCCGCCGCTCTGGCCGCCGCCGCGGCCGCTCTGGCCGCGTCCTCCGGGTGCGTCTCGCCGGTGGACGGCGATGGCCGCATCAGGCACCGTCAATTCGAAGTCGCGGGGTCGGGCCTCGACTGGATGGAGTTTGTCTATTCGCCATCGCCGGGAAGCGGCGCCATCCCGTTCGTGTGCCGCTTGGAGCTGTACGGCTCCGGGATGGCCAGGCTGCGCATCGGTCCGAGTCCGCAGGTGCTGAACGACTTCGCCGCGAACCACTCTCACGCGCGCTGGAACGACATGGTCGTGGAACAGGCGGCGATGACGCCGGAGCAGATGCGGGCGGTCATGCAGGTTTTTGTTGACGAAGGCGTCGTCGCGGAGTTTCCGCAAAAACTTTCGGCCGCCGGGCTGCCGTCCGTTTCGTGCGCCGGCACCGTGAACACGGAAAAGTTCCGCCTCGTGACGGACAACGGGCTTCTCGTCGATGCCGTGGCCGATTTCATCGAAACGAATTTCGCGGCGGCCCTGCGACGCGCCGCAGCGTTTGCGCACACCGGCGAATCGCCGCAAGGCGGCGACGGAGCCGGAGAGAGGCGGTCGCCGTGACGGTCGCCGACGTCGCGGCCGTCCATGCGGCGCTGTCGCGCGATTTTGCCGCCAACCCGGCGCCCATCATCGATCTCATGGGGGCGCAGGGCGAATCGCCTCTGCGCATCCTCCTCGCCACGATCCTCTCGGCTCGCACGAAGGACTCCTGCACCGCCAAGGTGGTGCGCGAAAAGCTCTTCCCCGCCGTGTCCGGTTTCGACGACATCCGCCGCCTTTCGGAAAGTGAGCTTGACGCGCTCGTGACGCCCGTCGGTTTCCATCGGCAAAAGGCGGCCGCGATAAAGAAGCTCCCGGATGCGATCGATTCGCTCTTCGGCGGAAAAATCCCCGAAACCGTGGAGGAACTCTGCCGGCTTCCCGGCGTCGGGCGCAAAACGGCCAATCTCGTCGTCGCCGTGGCGTTCAAAAAGCCTGCGGTTTGCGTCGATGTGCACGTCCACCGCATAATGAACCGGACGGGTTTCGTCTGCACGAAAACGCCGGAGGAAACCGAAATGGCGCTGCGGGAAACTTTGCCGATCAGGTACTGGCGCTCGTGGAACGCGATATTCGTGTCGCACGGCCAGCGCGTCTGCCTCCCGCGCAATCCGCGATGCGACCGCTGCTCCATCCGGGAGTTTTGCGCTTGCGCAGGGCGTTAGCGCCGTTCTTCCGGGATGCCGCGCCCCGCCCGGAATTTCACGCACGTTTACGCGATTTTTGGTATCATGTTCGCAGTTTTAACCCTGCCTTCGGGCAAAATCAACAAAAATTAGCCATGGCTAACAAAACGAACAAAATCATGGTGGACGGCAACACTGCCTGTGCGCAGGTAGCCTTCCAATGCAGCGAAGTCTGCGCGATCTACCCGATCACCCCCTCTTCCCCGATGGCGGAGACGTGCGACGAGCTCGCCGCCAAGGGCAAGACGAACCTTTGGGGCAACGTCCCGAAGATCATCGAGATGGAGTCCGAGGGCGGCGCCGCCGGCGCGGTCCACGGCGCGCTCACCACCGGCGCCCTCACGACGACGTTCACCGCGTCGCAGGGCCTCCTGCTGATGATCCCCAACATGTACAAGATCGCCGGCGAGCTCACGCCCGCGGTCTTCCATGTCTCCGCCCGCGCCCTCGCCTACCAGGGCCTCAACATCTTCGGCGACCAGTCCGACGTCATGTCCTGCCGCCAGACTGGCTTCGCGATGCTCGCCTCCTCCTCCGTCCAGGAGGCCCAGGACCTCGCCCTCGTCGCCCACGCCTCCACGCTCGAGAGCAAGATCCCCTTCCTCCACTTCTTCGACGGCTTCCGTACCTCCCACGAGGTCCAGAAGATCGACGCGATGCCCCAGGAGGCCATCCGCGCGATGATCGACGACGACCTCGTCGAGCAGTTCCGCAAGCGCGGCCTCACCCCCGACCACCCGAAGATGCGCGGCACCGCCCAGAACCCCGACGTCTACTTCCAGGGCCGCGAGACGGTCAACAAGTACTACGCCGCCGTCCCCGCCATCGTCCAGAAGAACATGGACAAGCTCGCGGAGCTCGTCGGCCGCAAGTACAACATCGTCGACTACGTCGGCGCGCCCGACGCCGAGAACGTGATCGTCATCATGGGCTCCGGCTCCGACACCTGCGACGAGACGGTCGCCAAGCTCAACGCCTCCGGCGCCAAGGTCGGCGTCCTCAAGATCCGCCTCTACCGCCCGTTCCCCGTCGAGGCCTTCGCCAAGGCCCTCCCGGCGAGCGCCAAGTTCGTCACGGTCCTCGACCGCGTCAAGGAGCCCGGCGCCCTCGGCGACCCGCTCTACCTCGACGTCCGCACCGCGCTCGGCGAGGCGATGGAGAAGGGCTGGATCAAGTCCTGGCCCAAGGTCGTCGGCGGCCG
>JAFSUV010000027.1 GCA_017450425.1 Kiritimatiellia bacterium | reverse complement strand
CGTTCGCCCCTTTCTTCTGGGACGAGGAGGCGGACGTGATGGTGCCGTTGGAGATGGCGCAATCGACAAGCAGGCCGGCGCCGTTCATGCGGACGTTGCCGCCGTCGCCCGCCGCCGTGCCGCCGTAGATCACGCAATTGGAGACGGTACCCTGTTCCTGGTAGATATTGCCGCCGATGTTGTTGGGGCAGCTTCCGTCGTAGATCGTGCAGTTGCGGACGGTGCCGTTTACGATATAAACGTTGCCGCCGCGGTTTGTTGCCGAGCCGCCGTAGATATCGCAGTCGGTGACGAGCGCTGCGGCGGCACCCAAGTAGAGGTTGCCGCCAGCGACATTCCCGTCGGCCTTTGCCGTGCCGTCGCGCACGACGCAGTTCGTGAGGGTGCCACCGGACATCTCGATGGCGCCGCCCTTGTCGGCCTTCCAAGTTCCTTCGCCGACGATGGTGACATTTTCGATCCACGATCCCGCAGCCATGCGGAGGGTGCGGTAGGTGCCATAGGAGGAAATGACGACATCGCCGCGCGTGCCGCCGTCGCCGATTAGTTTTGCCCTGAGGTTCGGCCCCCACTTCGCGTTGTCCGTCTGGGCGACATATTCTGGATAGCCTGTCAGATAGTTCCCGGCGGAGACATGAATCACATCGTCGCCGGATGTCGCTGTGACAACCGCCTTGTCGATCGTGGCGAACGGGGCTTCGGCGGAAGTGCCGGCGTTGTCGTCCGACGCAACGGAAGTGTCGGCGCTTACATAGTAGTCCGTCGCGAAGACGGGAGAAGCGGCGGAGAGCGCCGCAACTGCGGCAAGGGCGCAAAATGCCCTTGCGGTGCTTGTCTTGTCCATCTTTGGAGCCTTTCTCAGCTTTGGTGATGTTTGGTTTGTTTTTTGGCCGCAGGCTTGCCGGTATCTCACGGTTCCCTCGGCTTTTTCAGTACGATACCCAAACCCCGGAAAATTGTCAACCGGGAAAAAACAACAGACTTATCCCCCATATTTTCGAGCGAGAGCGTCGTACTCGCCGGTCTTGCGTTTCACCCGTGTTTTCATTTTGTCACACAGAGGCGCAGAGTTTATTGACCATCTCCTCGCGACATCCCGATCATGGCGGCTCCGCCGCCGCCGAAATCCCGGAGCGACATCCCGATATCCCGATATCCCGATATCCCGACATCCCGCAATTCCGGCACCCTTTTTCTCCAGTCCTCAGGCGCGTCCCTACCAGATTGGTAGGGGCGTTTCCACAAAACGCCCGTCAGCGGACGCCAGAGGTGGCGTGGAGGTGGTGCTCCTTTGCGCCCGAAAGCCGGGGAGCATCGACAGAGGCGGGGGCAATCGAGGGAGTTGGTGTGCTTGGGTTCCCAAATTTTTTGGGGCAAGCCTCACGGCGCCGGAGAGAAGAGGAAGTCGAGCGGGGGGGCGGTGCGGCCGTCGCCGCAGTCGAAGGGGGAAGCGGTGTAGTTCACGACGAGGCGGGCGCCGTTCGACCAGACGGTCTCGAAGACGCCGGGCGCAAGCTGCCGGTGGTCGTCCATGAACTCGAACTGCAGTGGCGCGAAGGGGGCCCAGATGTCGCAGCCTTCCTTGATCTTCGCCGCAGAGGCGGCGAGCGCGTCGTCGGTGGCGCAGGAGAGGTCGCCGCTTCCCATCCAGTTCGCGCCGTCGGACTTGAACTTGGAGTGGAAGTAGAAGTTGGGGCGTCCGCCGTATTCGAGGAGTTTGAGCTGCCAGTAGCGCTCCTGGACGGTGAAGTTCACGGTGTTCGTGAAGGGGTTTTGCAGCCAGATGCCGTTATAGACGATCTGGACGATCGGGACATGGCGCAGGGCGAGGCCGTCGGCGTTGCCGTCGCCGCGCCCCGCCTCGATGGCCGGCGGCGAATCGAACGAGGCGTAGAGGACTGAATCGAGCGATCCGGCGAAGTGGTCCATCGCCCCTTCGCTCGCGAAACCGCCGAGTTCGCGACGCGAGATGTCGGCGCATCGCCCCCACCAGCGCGCCGAGTCGGCGCGCGAGCACGGGTGGCGCGGGTCGCGGCAAGGCGGCGCTTCCACGATAGAGACGACGTCGAAGTAGCCGAGCCCCTTGAAGCCCAGTGCCGCCATGCGCGGGATGTCCTTCGTGGCGAAGCGCTCGTAGGCGCGCTGCGGGCAGACGAAATACGGCAGCCCGCCGCCCCAGCGGTTGACCGGGTCGCTGACCGGGAGGCCGGTTTCGTCCTTGATGACCCATTCTGCGTCCCAGCTGTCGGCGATTTCGTAGCCGTCGCGGACGTTGCCGTGCGGGACGATCTGGTAGCCGTCGGCGCGGACGGCGGCGATGGCCTCGCGCAGCGCCTCGTCGCCGCCGAGGAGCGGCTCCGCCGGGAACGACTGCGGCCAGCGCCCGTCGTGGCCGCCGATGTTCCAGCCGACAAGGCAGAGTTCCGCCCTTTCGACGCCGCTTGCGTGCAGGGCGCGGGAAATGTCGCGGACGCGCCCGAAGGTGGCGGCGACGTGGACAGGCGGCTCGTTCTCCGGCTGCTGGTGCGGCATGGGGCTGGGCACCGGCTTCCACGCCTGGCGGATGCGGATTTCCGGCGCGGCGGCGGCGTAGGCGAGCGCCGGATTCTCCGCCGCGCGCTCCCGCAGCGGACGCACCGCGCCGCGCTTGAGCTGCAGCGCGCGGTAGGCGCGCGCAAGCGCCGCATAGCCGGTTCCGGCCGGGAAAGGATGGAACTCGATCTCGAAATCCTCGTACGGGTCGCGGCAGAGTTCGCCGGAGAGCTCGCACGAGACCGAATACTCGCCACCCCGCGCCTCGACGACTTCGCGCGGGTAGAGGCGCAGCGACGTGATGACCGCGAGCCAGGCGCCGCGCGGCGTCGCCCAGCCGAACATCGGCATGTTCATGCGCTCCTTGACGGCGCGGAAGACCCCGCTCTCGCGGTTCCATTCGCCGTAGTAGCCGTACGGCGAAAACCACCAGCCGCTTTCGCCCTTGCGGGCGCGACCGAAGTCGGGCGTGACGCGCAGCGTCTCCGCGCCGCTCGCCCGCAAGCGGGCGGCGGCGACGCGCAGCGCCAGAATGCCGCCCTCGCGCTCTTTGAGGGTCTGGGTTTCGGTTTCGGCGCGACCGTCGGGATACGACCAGAGCAGTGTTGCGTTCATCGGCTGCGAAGTTCCTTGAGGTGTTCTGAAACGGTGTGGAGGGCGAGGAAAAGCGCTTCCGGCATGCCGCAACCGACCTCGCCGATCAGCTTGCGGGCGATGGCGACCGGCTCGTCTTCCACCGGCATTCCGCCCGCTACGCAGGCCGCAATCTTTTCGCCGTAAAGCGCGACGCGCTCCTGGCAGTAGCGCAGCGCGGCGGCGACGGCCTCCGGTCCGCGGATCACGTCGCCGATGCCGTCGTAGAGGTGGCCGCAGACAAGGTTTGCGATCGGCTCGGCGGCGAGGCGGGCCAGCGTCGCGCGGTAGGCCGGGAGGTCGCGGTAGAAGCCGATGCCCTGCGTCGGAGTGCCGTTGCCCTGGATGGAGTCGCCCGTGAAGGCCGTACCGGTCGCGGTGTCGAGCCAGACGAGGCAGTCGTCGTCGTGGCCCGGCGCGGGAATCGCGCGGAAGCGGCCTTCGAGCAGTTCGCCGTCGGAGAGAAGCCGGTCAGGCTCCACGCCCTTGAGATACGACTGCGGCGGCGGCGAATTGCGCGGGAAGCGGGTTCGCACCCGGATCGCGACCTTCACCGGGTCGCGGAGGGCATCGGCTGAGGAGGCGAGCGTCGCCACCTTGACGCCGTATTTTTCGTGCAGCGCATGATGCCCGCCGATGTGGTCGCCGTGGACATGGGTGCAGAGCAGCCACGCGATGTCAGACGGCGCGAGGCCGAGGTCTGCGAGCGCCGGGACGAGGTAGCGCTCCGGCTCCAGATGCGAGGAGTCGATGAGGAAGTTCCTGCCGTCCGCGCCGCGCACGAGCGCAATGCCCGTCCAGACCGGACCGAACGGGACGCGCAGAAGAAAGGTGCCGGGCAGCACTTCCTCGAACTCGGGCCGCTTCTGGAAGACGCGGCCCGTGGCGACATCCAGGAAGTCGCTCGTCGCCATCGACGTGTCGGAGTTTTCCGCGACGAGGACGCGCGTCCCCGGCTTTACGAAGATGTGGTGCCAGACGCCCGCGCGGATGTTGTAGAATTTGAGCGGCTCCATCGCGATGCGCTCCCCGCGCTCGCCGACGAGGAGCGTCGCCTCGCCGCAGAGCAGGACGAAGGTTTCGTCCGTGAGATTGTGGCGCTCGAGCGTCGTGAAGTTCGCCTCGTCGAAGCGCCCGGCGTAGTTGAGGGAGGCGAGCGTCCACTTCCCGCCGTTCACGAGCCGGCGGTATCCCTCGCCGGAATGTTCAAGGATGTCGAGACCGTTCATGGTTGAAAGTTGGATAAGGTTGAAAGATTCCGTGTATTCCGCATATTCCGTGGTTGATTATTGGCCTCGGAAGCTGCTTCGCGGCCGGCGATGCGGCCGAAGACGAGGACTTCGGTGCCGGCGTTGCCGCCGATGCGGTTGAGCCCGTGTATGCCGCCCGTCACCTCGCCGGCGGCGAAAAGGCCGGGAATCGGCGAACCGTCGGACTTGAGAACGCGGCAGCGCGCATCGATGCAGACGCCGCCAAGCGACGTATGCGGCGCCGGCGCCACGAGCATCGGTTCGCGCGTGATATCGACGCCGGCGGCGAGATAGCGCTTGAAGGTGTCGGCGTAGCGGGTGCGGAGAATGTCTGGATCGACGCCGGTGGCATCGAAGAGCACGCCGTTTTCAACCCCGCGCCCTGCGGCGATTTCGGCGAAGATGGCGCGGGAGAGTTCGTCCTTGTTGGCGCGCTTGTCAGCGAGGAACTATTCGCCGCGCGCGTTGCGGAAGGTCGCGCCCTCGTGGAGCATCGTCGTGATGACCGGAATGCGGCGCACGGCGGCGGGCGCGAGGGCGACGGTCGGCTCGTATTGCACGGCGTCCATGTCGCGCACCGCCGCGCCAAGCGACTGCGCGAGCGCGATGCCGTCGCCGCGCAGTTCCGGCGGGTTGTCCGAAAATTCGTATTTGCCGCACCAGCCGCCCGTGGCAAGGACGACGGAGCGGGCACGCAGCGGACGCGCCGCGGGCGCGTCCCTGCCAGATTGAGATGTCCGGCGGGCGGTCGCTGCCGTCAGGGGCGTTTCCACGAAATTCACACTTGCCTCGAACCCGGTGCCGGTTCGCCTCAGCGCCGTGACGCGACCGCGGATTTCCGTAAAGCAAGCGGACTTTTCCGGCAGGAGCGTTTCCAGAAAACGCCCGGATTGCGGACATTTCTTGGAAATGTCGCCGCCGGCAAGCGCATTCCGGATTCCGGCAAGAGCCAGGGCGCCGATGTGGTGGCCGATGGAGACGCAGCGCGGTACGCTGCACCCCACGGGCTGGAGCATGTCGAGCGAGCCGTCGGGGCGGCGATCCCACGGGAACTCGTCCGCCAGCGCGAGCGCGCCGCGGCAAAGCACCTCGACAAGCGCCCTCTCGCAGTGGCCGCGCCCGCTGCGGAGCGTGTCCTCGATGAAGAGCTCCACCGAGTCGCCGGGGCCGACGGGGACGTTGAGCGCGTGGATGTCCGGCGAGTTGCCGGCGCCGTTGGCGACAAGCGCGACGGATGCGCCGGCCTTCGCCGCCGCCTCCGCCGCCCGCCATCCGGCCAGCCCCCCACCGATCACCAGGACGTCGGTCACTCCCAGATTCCCCCGTGGGCCATGGAGCCGACGTTCTTCACGAAGAGGCGCAGGAAGCGCGGGTACTTCTTTTCGTCGAACTTCCAGTTGAACGCGGCCTTGCGGCGGGCCATTTCCGCGTCGTCGATCTTGAGGTCGATGCGGCGGGCCGGGAGGTCGATCTCGATCGTGTCGCCCTCCTTGACGAGGCCGAGCGGACCGCACAGCGCCGCCTCCGGCGAAACGTAGCCGACGGACAGTCCCGACGTGCCGCCGGAGAAGCGCCCGTCCGTTATGACGGCGCAGGAGTCGTACAGTTCGGGACGTCCCTTCAGCTCTTCCTGGAACATGAAAGCCGTGGTGCCGAAGCGGG
>JAFSUV010000026.1 GCA_017450425.1 Kiritimatiellia bacterium | reverse complement strand
GGCCGAGATCGACCTGGCCCTTTCGAGCCATTCCGCAGCGTCGCGCGCCGAAATGGACTTCATCTGGTCGAGCGCGCGGACGGCGGCGGCGACGCAGTCCACGGCGTTTTCTTCGCCCTCGGAAAGTGCGCCGCAGACCGTGGAGCCGAGCGCCTCCATCGTCGCGGCCCCCGCCGCCTCGGCGTATGCGTCGCGAAGCGCATCGCCGTCCGCCTCCGCGTCGAGCGCCGCATCGTCTATTTCGCCGATCTGAAAGCGGAGAAAATCCATTTCGCGCGCGACCGACTCGTCCGAACCGCTTTGAAGCGCGGCGCGACGCGCTTTCAAGGCGCGCCACGCGCCGAACGCATCCGCGTATTCGCCGCGCTTTGCGGCGCAACCGCCGAACGAATCGAGGGCCTCCAGCTGGAAATCCGGCTGGAGGAGCGACTGGTTGTCGTGCGGGCCGTGGAAATCGACAAGCCGCTCGCCAAGTCGCCGCATGGTCTGGACCGTGGCGGCGCATCCGTTCGCGAAACACCGCCCCGAACCGTTTGCGCCTATCGTGCGCCGCAGCAGCAACTGCCCGTCTTCGCATGGCTCGACGCCGCTTTCGTCGAGGATCGGGGCTATGACCGCAAGCGCCTGCGGCGGCAGCGATATCCGCGCGGAAACGTCGGCCTGCGCGCACCCGGCGCGCACGAGTTCCCTGTCGGCCCGCGCACCGGCCAGCAGCCCGATTGCGGAGAGCAGCACCGATTTGCCGGCTCCGGTTTCGCCCGTGACGGCATTGAGCCCCGGTCCGAAGGCGATGTCCGCCTTTTCGACCACGGCAAGCCCTTTTACCGAGAGTGATTCTATCATGGCGCCTCAAAGCACGTCGTTCGTGACGAAATGATGCCTGGCGCAGATGTTGGCGAGCAGCTCGTCGCGCAGCGTCGCGACCCACGCTTCGCGATCGACGCCCTTCTCCAGCACCAGTTCGTCCCACGGCGGGTCGCGGTGCACGAAGCAGGTGCATGCGCCGAGATTGAGTATGTACGCCGCGCGAAAGCGGTCTTGCGGGACATCCGGCATGGCCATGCGCAAAAGCACGCGGAAAACGTCCACGACCGGGATGAACACCTCGTCGTAGATCCGCCTGAAGGTTTCCGTCGGAGCGGAGCGCTCCTGGGCGATGAGGCGGCGGAAGAGCGAGCGCTCCGGCGTGTCGAGCAGGACGAGCGACAGCATGAAGTCGAACCACGCGCCGAGAGCCGCGCGCCACGTCTTTTCGTCCTTCACCGTCGCGACCAGAGTCCCGAGCGGACGGGCCGACTTCTGGAATGCGTCCTCGAAAATCGCCGCGTAGAGGGCCTCTTTGGACTTGAAGTAGTAGTTCACGGCCGCGCCGTTCACATCCGCCTTTTCGGCGATGGCGCGCACCGTGGTGTCGCGAAATCCTCGCGCGGCGAAAAGCGCCTTCGCGGCCACGACGATCTGGTCGCGCGCATTTGCAGCCTTGGCGGCGTTTTTCGGCGGATTCTTCACGGCTGCAGGAAATACGAATCGCTGTCGGCCGAGCGCTGCGGCCGCCATGCGCCAGAATTGCGCCGGCCGAAAATCGCAGTCCCGATCCGCACGTGGGTGGCGCCTTCTTCGATGGCCACTTCGAAGTCGCCGGACATGCCCATCGAAAGACTCGGCAGGCAGATGCCGAATTGCCGTTCCAGCGAGTCGCGCAACTGCCGCAGCGCCCTGAAGCGGGGGCGCGACGCCTCCGGATCCGGCCCCCACGGCGGTATGCACATGAGACCCTCAAGGTTGACGACTCCGTCCTCCAGCACCGCGCGCACCGCGTCGGCCGCACCTTGCGGCGAAAAGCCCTTCTTCGTCGGCTCCGCGGCGACGTTGACTTCCAGCATCACGCCCGGCCGGGTTCCCATTTGCTCCTGCACCCGCGCGATGTCGCGGAGGCACTCGATCGAATCGACCGCGTGGATCGTCGTGAAGAGCGAGAGCGCGTGGCGCACTTTGTTGCGCTGCAGCGCCCCGATGAGGTGCCACTGCGCCGCCGGGCACAGCGGCGCCTTCGCAAGCCCTTCCTGCACCCTGTTTTCGCCCAGCACTCCGACACCGGCGCGGATGGCCTCGGCAACGACCTCCGGCGGTTGCGTCTTGGACACGCCGACGAGCGTCACGGAAGCCCTGTCGCGCCCGGCGCGGCGGCAGGCCGCGCAGATGCGCTCCTCCACGGCGCCCAGCCGCTCTTCTATGGAAACTGCACCGGGGTCGAACCCCGGTGCGCTTGTTGCCGCGCTCATTTTGGAATTTTCGTTTCGTTCCGCCAGGGCGCAGGCCATGCCTCGCGGCATCCGCCAAATCGCCCGATGCCTAGTATCCTACCACAACAGAGGTGCCGGGGCCAACCGAGACTATCCGGGTCGGAGGCGGAGCGACGACCACCGGCGGGGCGACGACCACCGGCGGGGCGACTGCCGCCGGAGTGGTGCGGATGACAGTCGTCGCGCCGTCGTACGGCGGCGGCGGGGGCGGTGGGGGCGGAGGG
>JAFSUV010000025.1 GCA_017450425.1 Kiritimatiellia bacterium | reverse complement strand
CGTTCGCCCGCGAGAAGTAGATTCGCTCGAAAGAGCACGGGCGGGGGACAGTGTTGCCAATGTTGCCAATGTTGCCAGTGTTGCCAATGTTGCCAGTTCCACTTTCCGGTTCCGATTGGTATTGGCCATTGGCATTGGCAACATTTTCACATTGGCGACATTCAATCTCCCCGTCCGGCGCCACGACGATCGTCGCGCCCGGCGGCACTTCCCTGACCGCGTCGGGCGCGACGTCGAATGCCGCCTGGATGGCGGGGCGTTCGCTGGCGGCGGTGAAGACCTCGCCGTCCGCGAAATACCAGAGCGGCCTTATGCCGTGCGGATCGCGCGCCGCGAAGGCGCGACCGTCGCCGGTCATGCCGCAAAGCGCCCATGCGCCGTCGGCGTCCGCCAGCGCGGCGGACACTGCGGCCGCGAGGTCGCGCCCTGCGGCGAGTTCATGCGCGACCATCTCGCAAAGCAGATAGCCGTCCGCCTTGCTCGTGGGAAACGAGCCGCCGCGGCGGAACCGCTCGAAGAGCGCGGCGGCGTTTGTCAGGTTGAAGTTCCCGGCGAGAAGCAGCGTGTGCGCCAGATCCTCCGCGTCATGGACGAACGGATGGCAAAACGCCACCTCGTTTTTTCCGAAGGTGGCGTATCTCAAGTGGCCAAGGAAAATGCGCTCCCGATTGTTGCCAGTGTTGCCAGTTCCAACTTTCAGTTCCAATTGGCATTGGCCGTCGGCATTGGCAACATTCTCACATTGGCAACATTTGTCGCTGTTGCCGATCGCCGACAGGATGTCCGCGAGCGGCGTCGGGGAGGCGGACTTGGCGATCCAGTACGGCTTCAATCCCGGCTCCGGATCCGCGTGGAGAATCGCCACGCCCGCGCCGTCCTGCCCGCGGTTGTGCTGCTTTTCCAGGAGGAGCGAAAGCTTCGTTCCCCCGAAATCGCCCGCGGCGGATGGCGGTTTTCGGAAAACCGCCATCGCCACGGCGCATTCGTGCTGGATTTCGTCAGACATGCTTGCCACTCGCAACCGACCGCTAGCCGCTAATACAGGAACATCATGTCGCGGTATTTCGGAAGCGGCCAGCGCGCGGCCGCGACGCGCCTTTCAAGCGAGTCCGCCGCCGTGCGCAGCGACTGCATCGAGGAGAGGACGGCGGAGTCGTCGGTATGGGCGAGCGCGTCCTCGAGCGCCGCGATGCCGGACTTGAGCGCGTCCAGCCCCGCGCCGAGTTCCACAAGGCCCTCCTTCAGCGCGGCGGTTCCGGACGAAACCCCGGTCCTGCCGGCGAGTTCGAACGCCTGCGCCGTCTCCAGATATTCCGCCTTCGCGGCCGGGAGGATCATCTCGGAGGCGATGTCGCGGGCGCACGCGCCCTCGATGCGGATGCGCTTGGAGTATTCCTCCAGCAGGATTTCGCGGCGGCTTTCGAGTTCGCGCGAAGTCATGACGCCGTATTTGGCGAAGAGCGCGGCGTTCTCCGGCTTCTCGAGCGCGGCGAGCGCGGACGGCGTGTCCGGGGCGTTGGGAAGCCCGCGCCGCGCCGCCTCCTTCGGCCATTCGGCCTCGTAGCCGTTGCCGTTGAAGACGACGCGCTTGTGCGCGCCGAGCGAAGTCTGCAAAATCTTCTGGAGGGCGTCGTGGAAAGCGGCGGTGTGTTCGCCCGGCTTGGCCTTGCCTGTCGTGCCGCTCGCCTCCAGTTCCCCGGCGATGCGGTCAACCGCCTCGGCGACTATCGTGTTGAGGACGGTCATGCAGCCGGCGCAGCAGACGCTGGAGCCGGGCGCGCGGAACTCGAACTTGTTGCCGGTGAACGCGAACGGCGACGTGCGGTTGCGGTCCGTCGCGTCCTTCGGGATCGCCGGAAGGGTATCGACGCCGACCTTCATCACGCCGGAGGCGCGCTCGCGGTGCGCCCCGCCGGACTCGATGCCGTCCAGCACCTCGGCGATCTGGTCGCCCACGTAGATGGAGATGACTGCGTGCGGCGCCTCGTTCGCG
>JAFSUV010000002.1 GCA_017450425.1 Kiritimatiellia bacterium | reverse complement strand
TCCCTTGGTCGCTGGTTCGAATCCAGCCACCGGAGCCAACTTAAAAGCCCTTGAAACCTCACGGTTTCAAGGGCTTTTTTTGCGGAGTTCAGGCGTTCGCCGGGGCCTATACGGAAAGACCTTTGTCCGCGAGCAGTTTCATCCACAGGCCGCCCTGCACGGATCGCGCCTGGAAACCGACTTGATGCGCGGTGTCCGCCCAGTACCAGTCGGTCATAGGCGAGCGGTCGGGCGTCGAGTCGTAGAAACGCGCAAGATCGCCGATCATGCGCCTGAAGGCTTTTTTGTCCCCTTCAAGCGAAGCGGCCCAGACCGTCCAGTCGCTCTTCGTGTAGGTCTTGCGCGAATCGAGCGGCACTCCGTACGGCCGGGCCTCCTTTTCGTAGCGGGCGAGCTCGCCGCGAAAGGCGCCTTTCGGGAAAATTCCGAGACGGAACACGTTGTCCCAAACCGCATTGTATTTGAGCGAAAACGTGCCGGGGCGGTCGAACGCAAGGCGGAACGAGCCGTCCGGATTTTTCGCGCGGCGCATCCACCCTTTGGCGAGCGCCTTCGCCTGCCGCATGCGGGCCGCAGCCTCCCGTTTCATGCCGAGCATTCCGAGAATGATGCCGAAGGAGGCGATGCCCATGATGGCCTTGAGCGACAGGTTGCAGTTGTGCGCCAAGTGGCCGGCGAAGTCGTCCGTGCAGAGCTGCTCGCCGGGGTCTTCGCCGTTGGCCTCGAGGTATTTCACCCAGCCGCGGAGGACGTCGAGGTGCGACGACGCAAACGAGGCGTCGCCGGAGGCGAGCGCCGCGGCCGCTTCCATGACGAGCATGTTGCCGCACTCCTCCACGGGCATCTGCTTTTCCAGCCTCAGGACGCCCGTCTCGCGGTCGAGGCCGTAGGTCTGTCCGTTCACGAGCGGATACGTGCCGCAGTCGTGCGGCGCAAAGTCATAGGGCCATTTTTCCGAGGCGGCGAAGCGGTAGATCGGGCGCATCATCGCCTTCACGAGTTCCGGGTTGTAGAGCAGGAACAGGGGGATCGAAGGATACGACACATCGACCGTCGCCGCCGAGCCGTTGGAGAAGTTCTCCTTGCTGACCCAGATGAGGTCGCCGTTTTCGTCAACAGCGAGCTTGTGCGCCGCCACGCTTTGGCGGTACGCAAGCGAAAGCAGCGCCGCGTAGTCTTCGCCGCCGGAGGCGGTGGCGTCGGCGGCGAGCTTTTCGTCGAACGCATCGCAGAGCGCCCGTTCCGCCGCATAGCCCGCAGCGGCTTCGGCGATTGCCCGCTCGATGGTCTTGCCGCCGCGATTCCAGAGCGAATGCAGATGTCTGCCGAAGTATTCGAGCGAAGAGCCGTCATCGTCGTATGCAAGGAGGAAGAGAAGCCCTTCGCCCTTTTTCGCCGCCGGCGCTTCGACCGAGACGAACTTGAGATCCGCCGCGGTTTCCAATTCCATCCGCGCGTAGCCGGGGCGGTAGTTGGCGCGCTCGTGCTCTTCGAGAGTGCGTTGCAGGAACCTGACGCCTTTTTCGGCGAATGTTTTCGTTTGCGCATTTGCCGAAGCGACGGCCATGACGAACCGCCCCCACTCGATGCGGAGATTGTCGCCGCTGCGCGCGAGCGGACGGGGGTTTTCCGACGCAATCGAAATGCCGGCGAGGCCCTGCGGCAGCCTGACGCGGCGCGTCCGCACCGGCGCGTCGCCTTCTTTGTCGAGGCAGAACTGCTCGCTCGCCGAAAGCCGGATCCGCACGTCCGGCACGGCTTTGCCGCGCACCGGCTCGAGGCGGACTTCGACAAACGACACCGGGCGCGACATCAGTTCGAGGTCTTCGAGCAGCAGCGGCGTGGTGAACGAAACCCGCAGTCTGAAACCGGGCCCCGCGAACACGGCCTCGGTTGTAAGGGCGCGCACTTCAAGCGACTCCTGCTCCAGCGCCGGGTCGGAGCCTCGTCCGAGGAAGCGGAACGGCTTGCCGTTCACCAGCGCGACGCCGCGCAGCAGATTCGCCCTGCCTGTCCAGTGCGTGGTATCCACGTCGGTCAGCCGGTCGCCCGGCGACCAGAGGCTGAAATACGGATCGACCGTGACGAGAGGGACGGAGGGAGGTCTGATTTTCATG
>JAFSUV010000024.1 GCA_017450425.1 Kiritimatiellia bacterium | reverse complement strand
GGGCACGGCGGACACGTCGCTGGCGGCCATCGAGACCTCCGGCTCGCGGATGGCGGCGCTCACGTCCTCGCCGGACAGGAAGATGTGCTGCACGCCGTCGATGTACTGAACGGTGATGTCCACGTCGTTCACGCTGGCCGCGACCGCCGCGGCGTGCATGGCGCTCTTCGGCGCCTCGCGGGCTGACGTGTTCGCTTTCCGGTTTTCGTGGTG
Source organism: Kiritimatiellia bacterium (assembly GCA_017450425.1). Taxonomy (GTDB): domain Bacteria; phylum Verrucomicrobiota; class Kiritimatiellia; order RFP12; family UBA3636; genus UBA3636. The sequence continues at coordinate 4,672 of JAFSUV010000024.1, read as the reverse complement.
GCGGCTCGCCCTGGCGGGCAATCTCGCCGCTGTGTCCGCGTATGCCGCAGCGCGTTGCCCGGCTCTCCCGCCGCTCGGAGCGGCGTTGAGCGCCGCCGAAAAGGCGCGTACGCTGGCGCTCGGCACCATTCCGGCGCTGCTGCCGCTCGCGGCGGTGGCGGTTCCGGAAAGGGGCCTCTGCGTGCTGGCCGTTTGCGCACTTGCGCACAGGGCCGCGTCCTTCAGCGGCGTCATGGCAATCGCGTACGCCGCGATCTGCACCCGGTTTTCGCCGGAGCCCGGCGCTTTTGCGACCGCGCTGTGCCTGTTCGCGGCCGTTTCCGCGTTTTGTCCGCGTCTTCCGGGGTTTTTCAGCCCCTACGGCTCTTCGCACCAGCGCAGGAACTTCAAATCGCTGCCCGAAACGTAGGCGATGCACCATATCCTGCGCTCCGTCTCGCCCATGCGGCCGGTGGCGGTGATGCGGTAGTAGGAGGAATTGACGGAAATCCTGTCGGCCACGGACGCCGAAAGGCCATCGACGCGCGCGAACAAATCGTCGGCGCTGGAAAACGGATTCGGCTCGCCGTCGTCGTCGAGCGCCTCGCGCTCCTCCATGATGGCGCGGGCGAGAATGTCGTCCACGTCGGGAAGCGTGCGCAGCACGTCGTAGGGGGCGCTTTGGATGTTGACCTTGCCGTCGCCGTAAGTCGTAAGCATGCTTTCGATGCCGGCGATGACGATGCCGTTCGTGTCGGAAAACCGGTTGAACGACGGGCCGGAAGCGCCGCGCACCGACTCGTCGCCCGCGAGTTCCGCCGGATCGAACACGCCGCCCGTGAGGAGCGTCTCGGAGAAGCCGCGCACGAGCAAAAGTTCGCGGACGGTGTCGAACGGCCCGTTCTTCGCCTCGTACGGCTGCTCGAGGAGCGAATAGTAGTCCTCTGTTTCGGCGCCCTTCGGGTTGGAGATTTCGTCTTCGTCCATCCAGTCGAGCACGGGATCGATTATCCAATCGAAATATTCCTCGGGCACGCCGGCGTTTCCGAGGATTGTTTCCCAGTCGTCGCGGGTCAGCAGGTTCACGTTGAGTCTGCCGGGCTCCGGCTCTATGTCGAGCACCACGTATCCGCCGGCGAGGGGCTCGACGAGGCCGACGAGCGACTGGCCCTTCTTGAGGCGCTCCGCCGCGTCGTGCCAGCGGTCGTCGTCTTCGTCCATGTCCGCCGCGATCGCCTTGCCGCCGGCCCGCTGCATGAGCATCTTTGCGATTTCTATGCCCGAAGCGGCCAGCCGCGACGCGGCCGCCCTGTCGCGCAGGCACCGTGCGTACTTCGCTTCAAGCCGCGCCTCGAAGGCAAGCGACATGACGAGCGCGGAGAGGATCGTCACGACCAGCAGGGCCATGACGAGCGCCGATCCGCGGCGGGCGTTTTCCGTGCAAGCCCTCATTGGACAAACCGCGATTTCCAGTTGTTCTTGTCCGGCACCATCCATTCGAAAGACCATTTTCCGTCCGGCGTGCCGAAAAGCGCGATCGCGTGGAGAAAACCGACCCACAAATCGCAGCAAACGCGGCTTTCGCCGAGACCGCGCATGAGACTCGCCACGAAAACGTCGTGCGTCGCCACGATGGCGAGGCGGCTCGCGAACGGATTGCCTTCTATCCATTCCATCGCGAGACGGGTGCTTTCCGCAATCGGGCGCAGCCCTTCCGCCACCCCGGCGGCGAGAAAGCGCGTCGTGAACGGGATCGACCCCTCCGCTTCCTGGAAGCGGTGCATTTCGGCGGTGTCCGCCACCCAGAATCCGGGGATGCTGACCTCCTCGAACACACGGACTTCCGGCGCGGCGCACCCCATTCCCTCGGCGATGGATCGCGCGGTGAGCCGCGTCCGGAGAAGCCTGGAGGACGCGAACGCCCATTCGGGGACCGGCGGTCCGGCCTTCGCCAAGTCGCGGCCGCACTTCAGCGCCAGCCGCCTCCCCGCGTCGGTGAGCGGAAGGTTTTCGCCGAAAGTCGGGTCGGCGGGATCGATGGGCGGACGCTCCGCGTGGCGCACGAGCGCGACGCATCTCAAATCCGGGTTTTCCGCGGCCGTCCGGCCGAATTCCGTGTAGTCGATCATTTCCCAAAAACTCCCGTTGCCGCCTGTTCTATTGCGGCACTTGATAGCCGGCCTCGCGCAGGCGCTCCGCCTCTTCGGCCGTAAGTTCGATGTCTTCGCCGACGTCATATCCGAGCGCAATCGCTTCGATCAAGGCGCGGCGGCGACGAGTCTCCTCCGCGTCTTCACGCTCTTCGTTGGCGGCGGCGGCTTTCTCCTTCGCGGCCGCTTCCGCAGCGGCTTCGGCGCGGCGCGCCTCCGCGGCGGCTATTTCCTCCGCCCGCGCCTTTTCGGCTTTTTCCCGCCTCAATTTGGCGCGCAGGCGGTTGAGCTCCCGGAAAGAGACGTGCGTCGATCCGTCCGGATCCACCACCGTGGCCTTTGCGACGATTTCCGCTTCCTCTTCCGGAGAAATGCCGGTCGATACACCGCCTTTTTGCGCAGCCGCAAGCGGCGCCCCCGGTGGCGGCGCGCCGCTTGCCGAATCCTTCGTGCGGGCCGACTCCCCAAGTTGCGGAGTCGGTTCGACGGGGACAGCGGCATTTTCGCCGTCAAACGGGCGGAACGCGGTGAGAAACGGCTCGCGCGCGGAAGGCACGATGTTTGTCGGCTGGCCCGCCGCCCACGCAAGCGAAACGAGCCATTCGTTCGTGCCGCGCGCAACCACGGCCGCGCCGAGCTCCGGATCGAGGTCAATGAGCCGGTACGCGCCGTGCGAATCCCCGGGACGCAGCAGAAACGACACGCCGGTTTCCGTATCGACGAGACCGGCGGCCGGTACGCCGCCGAATCTGGAAACGGAAGCGAGCTTCACCGGAGACGGCAAACCTTCCGAATCTCCCGCTCCGCCGCCCGCTCCGGCGGCGCCTTCGCTGGCTGCGGTTTCGCCGTCCGGGCCGTCGGACGAACCCGACGGCGGCGGCGCGCCGAAGGGAAACTTTTCGACGATTACCGCGTAGCGGCCGAAATCCTCCGAAATGGTGCCGGCAGCCGCATTCCCTGCCGGAAAAAGGAAACTCAACGCGCAGCCGAGTGCGTAGCCGTACACGCAACCGAGCGCACCGGAAAGCGCGCCCCGCCAGCCTGTCCCGCGCGTTTTCCCGGCTATTTCACAGTCCAGCGCGTCGCCTTTGCCAATGCTTTCCAAAGCGTTTCCGGCGAGTCCGCCTCCAAGGCGGCTTTGCGATTTGCCTCCTTGGTGTAGGACTCGGCGAGGCCGGCAAGGAGTTTGAGGTAGAACACGCTTGTCGCCGTCGGGATTGCGGAAAAGAAAATGAATTTCGCGATCCCGCCGTCGGCGCCGCTCCAGGGGATGCCCTTGCGGCTTATGCCGAAAGCGAGCGCGAGGCCGCCGCCTTCCACGCCGCGCACGTGCGGAAACGCAAGCGCGTGTCCCACGCCGGTGCCGAGCATTTTTTCGCGGGTCATCGCCCCTTCGACAAGCTTTTCGGTCGTCTCCACGAACCCGGCGCTTTTCAGCGCGCCTGCAAGCTCCTCCACCGCTCCGGCCGCAGTCTCCGCCTTCAATTCCGGAATCATGAGCGCCGGAGCGGAAAAACGCGCGATTCCGGCCTTGGTGCCGGAAGCGGAAGAGCGCGGCCGGGTGCCGGCCCATGTGGGCCCGTCCGAATCGTAGAGAATCCTGGCGCAGCTCGGACACGCCACGATGACCTTGCACTGCTTCACGGCCTGGACTTGCGATATCGCAAGCCCCATGCCGCACATCGAGCATTTGCCGGCGTGCATCGGGGTCACGAATATGCGGTCTTTCTTGGAAAGGCGCGAGTGTATCGCCTTCACCGCAGGGTCGAGCGAATCGGCCATCTGGCCGATCGCCTCGTTCAAATCGTCAAGATCCGCCTTCGGGCCGCGCAGCGAACGCTGTTCGTCGCGGACAAGTGTCAGTTCCTGAAGTTGGATCAAATGGTTTATTGTGCTTCGCATGGATTTGATTATCCATTTTTGAAAATCAAAAGTCAACCGCAATCCCGCCGCCCCGTTTTCCCGCGCTTTCGTACCGTTTCAGCCGTGTTTTCAATTTCGATCACGCAGAGGCGCAGAGGAGGCAGAGGCGCAGAGTCCTCTCCCCGGTAGGGGCGTTTCCGCGAAACGCCGCCCTTGCAGAGGCGCGGAGGCCGGTTTTGTCTGGTCGGCTCCGGTTTTCTCAAAAATTATCGTTTTTTCTCCAATTTTTATCGCGAATTATTCTTGTCCGCCGGATTTGTCCGTGATAATGTCTTGTGGCGAAGGGCAAAACAACCGGTCTGAAGACACTCTGACTCTCGAACAAAGACACACGCGAAAAAACGACACTGCGACAATGAAAATCAATACCGACAGTTACATGTTTGAAATGATCAGGACCGAACTCGACGATGCCGTCGGGGCGGCGAACGTCGATGTGAAGTTCGCCGAGAAATTCGGCCACTCGATCGACTACTACTGGATTCCGGAGATGTGGCACGACCGCGGCCGCAAGTGCCCGCAGGCCGACTTCATCGTCCACCCCGGCTCGACCGAGGAGGTCGCGAAGGTGATGAAGATCGCGAACCAGTACAAGATCCCAGTCGTCCCGTGGGGCGGCG